>NZ_FPLG01000037.1:0-66842 GCF_900120065.1 Moritella viscosa | reverse complement strand
TAGTAGGTGTTTATTATAGGCACCTACTAATTTTTCCTATTGATAGCGATAACTTTAGCGTTCACCAACGAGATACAAATAAGTGTGCTTAGCACTGTATTTAGGTGACATATGAACACCGTAAAAACAAGGTACTTTGTGCTCACAAATCTCGTTAATAGCCTCAAAACCTGCGTTTATTTTTCGTATTGAAATGGGCTCTTTCGTTACAATAATCATCGCTGCAGAATCCGCTATCGTATCGTTGGCAGCTAGGTTCAATGAACTCTCTTCACAAGATGTTTCAAAAAAACGGAGGGATTTAGAATGTGACACTAATGAAGAAATATCACTGATATCAAATTTAAGCAGTTGATTTTTATTCAGCATTGTCGCCATATGATTAACAAACCGTAATGCGGTTAAACTATTACGTTTATCAATCTCATCGATATTCAACCAAATCGTTGCAATATAATTATCCTCAATAATTTTACGGCGAGAAAGATAACTAAGCTGATTAACATGTTTTTGCTGATAAATGACCACAATCAAATCTGATTGCAGTAAATTGACATCATGCGCGATTGCATCTTGCGCCGTAATGAATTGCATATTGATATCGTCATTATTAGCAATATCAACTAATAATGGATGTGGCTCAATAAATGATAATACCGTGATGTTTGAAATATCATCATTGCCGTGCGTCGGTTGGATCATGATTGTTCCCCTTTCATACCCTCAACTCATAAGAATATTATGGGATAAAAATGCACGGTTTGTTCAAAATTACTCTTTAAAGTAGATAATAATCTCTTTATAGACATCATGTTCATAATAGACAAAACAAAAGTGATGTTTAATTGACTGAATTGTTCAATAAGCAAGCTTACTGTGTGTTTTTATAGATTATTGTACTTATGATAATAATGCATACTACCGATAGCCAAACTCAATATACTGTTCAATAAGCGTTTGGCATTAAATACCGTTAGTAATCCAATACTTATGCTAATCCCTGTAATGTCCGATTAATCCACCCCAATAAAAATTTGTTTTGATTTTCATTGTTTGTCACTATCTTCGCGTAACGGGTTATTTTGGCTAATGCATAATGGGAAACAAACAAAGATTCATTATATTCATTATATTCATTAAGTTTGGATAACGTAATTGGTCCAACAATACCGTCTGGCGTGGCATCAACAACAACTTGTGCAAGCTTAACGGCAGTGCTAAGACCAGTATTCACGGCAAAATCAAACAAGCTCTCAGCGACTTTCTGACTTGTTATCATGTCACCATTAATTTTTTTCCAAAAATTATAACGATAAAAGTTAAAAACTAATTCAATGAGCTGCGTGTCTTGTTGTCCCTCACTCCCATGATTCTTTAATAGTCGCCAACCAAGCCATTGCGGATGGGCATTTGCCGAAATACCCGCAAAGGTTAATCCCCCACGATCACCTGCTACATGATGTAGTTTATAACCACCTTCGTTGTGTAATACCTTTTCAAATCCAAGTCTAAAATTTGCCATATACGATCTGCCCTTACTCTTAACAGCTTGTAAATCAAAGGACATATAGTTTGGCATTGATACATGAGGACGGCTATCGGGGAAAAGTCGGTTTTTAGTATGAAAAATTAAAATTAAAATTAAAAAAGCCTGCACAATTAATATTAATTATGCAGGCTCCGTTTATATCAATAACGTTTAGTCGTATTACTTATACTTCGTTATCAAAATATACCTTTGTTTTTTTGTCTCGTTTTCTTGCAAGGCTATTCAGATGTAATCCAGATAAAGTCAACGCAATACCCGTGATCGAACCGATTAAGGCTAATGAACCAAACCAAACTAAACCAACAAGCGTTAAGGTTTCTGTTTTCACTTCTTTATAATGATCAACATTATCAATATAAGAAGCCATACGATAAACCTGATTAGATAACGCCATTGTGTTCGCTTCTATTTCAATCACGCGAATATCATAACGTAACTTCATATTCGTTTGCTTGATCTCTTTGATGTAGTCTTTCTCATTTAAGAACTGAACATCTGCTTGATCACGCTTAATCTCTAAGTTACGTAACGCTGTGATTTTATCCTTAGCCAGTTTTCTTTGTTTAACCGCTAAATTACTATTACTCGCGCTCACCGCATTTTTATAGCTACGATTAAGTTGTTTCACCTCTTCGTTTTTCTGCTGGATCATATCATCTTTCAATCCAAGTAAATCAGCATAATAATCGTCAAGGAATTGAACAGACTCTAAATCAGGGCTGTTATCTTTAACAATAATAGTGTTGTTATTAATCTTGTTAAGCTGAGTTTCAACATGGCGGATCTTTTCATCGTAGTCTTTTTTTACCGCTGCAGAAGTAAAGAAATTCGAATCATCTAACGCAACAATTTTGTCGGCATTCAGTTTATTAAGCTGAGCTAATAAACGGTTACGTTCGGCTTGTACTAAATCAGCGTTACCTTGAGTGCGTTCCATCGATGACTTAAAGCGCTGCTCTTTCTTCTGTGATAGCTCTTGTAGCAGCTCTGACTTTTCAACTTTAAGCTGAATTAATTCCTCTTTTTTTGCTGCAAGAGCGCGACTTAACTGTGGAATATTCTTTGATAAACGCTTATTACGTCTTACTTCACTGGCGTATTTCGATTTATAGTTCGCATTGACCGTAGTGGTATCGTTGTCAATTTGCTGGGTTTTTAGATTGTAGTCTTGCAATGCAATTTCAATGTTTTCTTCATTAATTTTGATCTGGTTTTCAATTTTACTGATCTCAATTTCACTGATGTTAATTTGACTATTAATCGATGAAAAAGCGCGTTCAAAACCATTAAGTAAGGTTTCAAATGTGATAAGACACAAGAAACTAATGATCAACAGGTACATAGGGAATGATTTACGTGAATGCCAAAGTCCGATTACAAAAGGGATCTTGGTTAATTCCACCAACGAAATCATTACAAAAGGCGCAGCTAATGTGAATGCACTGGTCAAATTATTGTCACTTGTCATTAATGATATTGAAATACAAAGACCGATAAATACAACAATGATTTCGACCATCCAAGCGATTTTGCGTAAAAATCGGCTATGTTTGCTCAATTCATCGCCTTCATTATCCCTAACTTTACTGGTATTTGGACCAGCTCCCATGATATCGCTCATTTGTGTATAACACCTCAATAATAAATAAAATAATACTTCCACTTAGCTACTTCTGTGTAACTTTTCAGTGAGAAGAATAACCACTGAATTTCCATTCATTAAAGACATTGCCAGTTTATAGAATAATTATGAAAATAAATTAACATGTATAAAACTATAACTCTACGTCCATATACTTTCGCTTACAGATGCTCAAATAACAATCACAACATGCCGATTATTACAGCTGTTTAAAATACGATATACTGATAAATATCTTTGAAATATGAAAAAACAACAGCTTATATAACAATTCGGTAAATATAGCTATCCAAATAACAGGTATCTACGATTAGCTCTCATCACAAAATTTATCCACGACCCTACAGTAGGAGCATGGCATTGAGCAACTTAAGATATTTATATTTCCACCAGCATAACTTGCTGATTCTAACCTATACATTAGGGATAGTTACAGGAATAATGACACAGTCAACAGTATGTATGATATAGGTAACGGTTTTTAGTTATTGCTCTTGCAATACACTCAAATATATTATTTCAGAACATTTACACAGCCCGCTAAATAATTTTAAATAATGATAACTATCTTGTTATTCCAATAATAACGACAACTGTAACACTTTAAATCCATTACATTAATAACAACGACATTAAATCAACAGGATGTGATAATGCAAACAACGCTAACAGCGACAACAAGTATATGGCAACAAAGAATCAAATCTTTAGGTCCAGGAATTATGATGGCAACCGCGGCTGTTGGCGGCTCTCATTTAGTCGCATCAACGAAGGCTGGGGCAACCTATGGCTGGCAACTAATTGGATTGATTTTACTGGTAAACTTGTTCAAGTACCCCTTTTTTCGTGCAGGAATACAATACACATTAGGCACCAATAAAAGCTTGATTCAAGGCTATAGTGAATTAGGTAAGGGCTATTTATGGCTTTATACTGGGCTCAATGTCATTTCAGGGATTGTGAATACCTCAGCACTGCTACTCTTTAGTGCCAGTCTACTCGGTTACTTTCTACCTTGGTCACTGCCGTTAACGACACTTTCAGCAATTGTGCTGGCTGTATGCCTCGCTATCTTACTTGCAGGTCATTTAAAAGCCCTTGATAAGCTTTCTAAACTGATTATGGCTGTACTGGTTGTTGCGACCGTAGCCGCAGTAGTGATAGCGCTGAATCAAGGTGCAGTTGCTCCTGCTGACTATGTTAGCCCATCTCCTTGGCAAGTATCAGCGATTGGTTTTATCGTGATCATGATGGGCTGGATGCCAGCACCGATTGAAATTTCAAGCATTACCTCGCTGTGGCTGAAGAACCAGCAGAAAGAACAACTAGTAACGCCAGATTCGGCATTATTTGACTTTAATGTCGGCTATATAGGTACTGCATTACTTGCTGTTGCTTTTGTGATGCTTGGCGCGTTGGTACTCCATGGTAATGGGGTTGAATTAAAAAGCTCAGGTATTGGCTTTTCACATCAATTAGTAAGCATGTATGCACAAACGATTGGTGAGTGGTCTGGTAATTTAATCGCACTAGTGGCCTTCTTTTGTATATTTGGCAGTACGATCACTGTCATTGATGGCTACTCCCGTGCATTAGCAGAGTCTCACTTGTTAATCACCAAGCAACCACTTGAACAACGCAAATATCACCAAGTATGGATGGTAACAATCAGTGCTTGTGCATTGGCAATCTTATTCTTCTTTACGTCATCTTTAATGGATATGCTGAACTTTGCGATGGTGTTAGCGTTTATGACCACACCGATCTTTGCATTAATTAATTATCGTTTAGTAACACAAGCCGAACTACCAAAAGCGTTAAAACTCACCACCGGCATGAAACTACTTTCATGGGCGGGTTTGATTTATCTGTTTAGCTTCTTAGCGGTATTCATTTGGTGGAAATGGATAATGTAATAAAAGAAAAATGAGTACACCCTATGTACTCATTTCTTGTGAATATATGCCACCCTAAATTTTAATCACCTTAAGGTGGCATAATCGATCAAAACACCGTACAAGCTTTGCTACGTTTTTTCAGCCGGCCGCGTATTTTACCGCTCACCGTCGACAATGTGCAATTAGCTTTGTCATTCAGCACCTTACCACTACCTACCATGGTGTTAATCACATCTGCATAACTGGTCCAAGTACCGGTAAAGTAACTATCACCGTCTTTTTCTACAAACGCAGGTAAATAGTTTAATGCATTAAAAAATTGGCTGCCAACAGCACCCACTTCGCTAATATCACTGCCATGTTCAAGCGCTTGGTAAGCATCAAGCAAAGATTGAATAGACGTTTTAGTGGCCATAATGATGATTTCTTTGCTTTGGTCAGTCAACTCTTTAAGGTGGCTATCACCGTATATTTGAAAACGATCACCATTTAAATTACGCACAAGTGCACCACTCTCATTAAACCTATCATGGAACCCTTGCTCATCTTTTGCCCACATCATCCAGATACCACGGTATGAAGGCATGAAGTCATTACGAGGAGCGGTTGCTATTCGCATGATGGGCGGAAAATCGGCCAAAGCAAACGAAATAATGCCATCTCTATCACGTGTCGCACCAGCTTGTTTTATGATCGCTTCCATCCACAGATAAGTACCTTTCTCTTTTAAACCTGCACTTTTTATCATGTTAAATGATGATTCCTCACGAGACGTCACAACATGCCCAAATGAAAACAAATCAGTTAGACTGTGCAAGGCGTTAGCTTCATGATGTAAAGCAACGTTCCAGTATTTTGGCTCGGTGCGGGCTTTGTCTGCATAATAAAGTGCTTGACGGTGTAAGCCTATGTACCAAGCAACTGCAGCGTCAGAGAAATGCCAATCATTCACGTTAGCAATCCGCATCATTTCATCTCCCCACCACGCAGCCTCTTCTAACTCTCCATCTCCTGCAGTGTTAGAACTCAGGTTACCGAGTGCGCCAAACGGCGGCACAACACCAGAACCGACATGATGCAGATAGGTCGTATTTTTTACCGGTTGAGGGCAATACGCCGGATGTGAACCGTGTTTAAAAACAATATTCTCTTTAATATCATTGCTTAAAAAGCACTGACCATCAGCATCACACGAAGTTGTCCGACGGTAATCACCATAGATTGCCGCCAGTTCTCCTAATGTGAACTCATCAGACTGACTGCCCATATTCGTGTTCAGCGTAAGCAGTTTGGTTGGAAGCTGACTGCCAGTGGGAATATAGATTGTGTTATTATAATGACTTTGACCAAAGCCACTATAATAACAGTTGTCCTGTACATTATATTTATATGAATCATAGTCATTTTCATCATTACCATCAAAGCCTGCAGCCAGTTGTTTCGCTGCACGGAGCTCTTTCGTGTAACTATCAGTTCTGCTCTTTAGTGACACCGTAGTCGGTAATTTGATTGTCTCTGGAATTTTGAGTTGCGCGATAGCATTATCGACTATGTTTTTATGTTCTTCTGAATTGAATGCTTGTGCGCCCGAGGTAAAAGTACCAGCCATTACACAAGCCAAAATACAGCTAACTTTATGTGATATTTTTTTCATATCCATTTTATTCCGCTTCATACACACCACTTTAGATGTATTACTTTAGAGGGAGATCTTATCTACACAGAATTAACATGTCAACACGTCACGCAACACTTTGAAACAAACGAATTATTACTATGAATTAATGAATTTAAAGACGTTTACACCAAGTTTAACTTGATATACCAGTTTAAGATTCCATTTAACAACTCACAACCAGTCCAATTAACCACGTGCAATATAAGCGACTAAAATGACGGTGCAGGTGTTAAAATAGCGAAAGTACCGCGGCTCAATAGTTGGTACAAAAAAGGCGATATGAACATCATATCGCCTTTTATTTTACTCAGTTTAAGTCTTAATCCGACCTTAACGCTGTATTATTTTCGACGCAACTCCGCTTATCGCGTTTTGCTAACGCATAATAGAATAACGGAGTCAGAATTAAACCAAATACGGTCACCCCTATCATACCAGAGAACACCGCAACGCCCATTGCCTGACGCATTTCTGAGCCAGCCCCCGTTGACAACACCATAGGCACAACCCCCATGATAAATGCGAACGACGTCATTAGAATAGGACGTAAACGCAATTTTGCAGATTCTAAAATTGCATCCATCGTATTCATCCCCAAATCCTGTTTTTCTTTAGCAAATTCGACAATCAAAATAGCATTTTTAGTGGCTAGACCAACTAACACAATTAAGCCAATTTGAGTGAAAATGTTGTTATCACCCCCGTACATAAGTACGCCGCTGATTGCTGATAATATCGTCATCGGAATAATCAAGATAATCGCCAGTGGTAAACTCAAGCTTTCATATTGCGCTGCTAATACCAGGAATACTAACAAAATAATCAATGGAAACACGAACATACCAGTATCACCGGCGATAATCTGCTGGTACGTAATTTCAGTCCACTCATAGCTCATACCAATCGGTAAGGTTTCATCGAGGATCTTTTCAATCGCCGCTTGTGCCTGACCACTACTGACACCAGGTGCTGGCCCCCCATTAATTTCAGCGGTAGTATAACCGTTATAGCGCATCACACGATCTGGACCTGCAGACTGCGTAATAGTAATAAATGACCCCAAGGGCACCATATCCCCCTGCAGATTAGGTACTTTAAGCTGACTAACTTGCTCTGGTGTTTGTCGGAAAGATTCATCGGCTTGCATCTTCACCTGGTAGGTTCGACCAAACAAGTTAAAATCATTCACGTAACTCGAACCCATGTAGGTTTGCAAGGTTTTAAATATCTGGTCCAAAGATACCCCTTCTTGCTTGGCTTTGGTACGATCAATATCTAAATCAAGTTGTGGCACATTAACCTGATAACTCGAGAATATCCCCGCTAATTCAGGCGTTGCCCATGCTTTATATTGCACCGCTTGCGTTGCTTTATACAAGGCTTCATAACCTAAATTAGCTTTATCTTGTATTTGTAAACGGAAACCACCAATCGTTCCTAGTCCTTGTACTGGCGGCGGAGGGAAGATCGCAATAAAGGCATCTTCAATACCGGCAAATTTTTGATTCAGTTGCTGCGCAATGGCATTCGCACTCAAATCAGCCGTTGTTCGATTTTCAAATTTATCCAAAGTAACAAAAACAATACCTGAGTTAGGACTGTTAGTGAAACCGTTAATACTTAATCCAGGAAACGCCACCGAATGTAATACCCCAGGGTGATCAAGGGCAATATCGGACATTCTACGGATCACGGCATCAGAACGTTCTAACGATGCTGCGTCAGGTAATTGGGCAAACGCCACCAAGTATTGTTTATCTTGTCCTGGTACATAACCAGTCGGAGTTTGCGAAAATTGCACACCCGTTAACACCACTAAACCAAAATACAAGATACCAATAATGCCACCAAAGCGAATAACTTTGCGTACCATCCAGGTATAGCGTTCCGATGCACGATTAAACAAGCGGTTGAAGGGGGCAAATAACCAACCGCCTAATAACTTGTCCATAGCACGGGTCAATCTGTCTTTTGGCTCATCTCTGCCCTTTAACAATAACGCCGACAGCGCAGGACTTAATGTCAGTGAATTAATCGCCGAAATAAAGGTCGAGATAGTGATTGTTAACGCAAATTGCTTATAGAATTGCCCAGTCAAACCACTCATAAACGCAGTGGGAATAAATACAGCCGCAAGAACTAAGGTCGTTGCCACAATCGGCCCGGTTACTTCTTTCATCGCTTTTTGCGTTGCAGCAACAGGGTCAAGACCTTCATCAATATTACGCTCGACATTTTCCACCACGACAATAGCGTCGTCCACGACGATACCGATAGCTAACACCAGTCCAAATAAGGATAAGGCGTTTAATGAAAAGCCCATGATATACATGAATGCAAACGTACCAACTAACGACACAGGTACAGCAACTAATGGAATGATCGAAGCGCGCCATGTTTGTAAGAATAACACCACTACTAACACTACGAGTAATACCGCTTCAAACAAGGTTTTCACTACCGCTTCAATCGAACCACGTACAAATACCGTTGGGTCATAAACTATTGAATACTCCAAACCATCCGGGAAATTCAGTGATAAGCGGTCCATAGTGGCACGTACATCATCAGAAATCTGGATCGCATTAGAACCAGATGCTTGAAACACACCCATAGCAACCGCTTCTTTATTATCAAGTAATGAACGCAGTGCATAAGTTTGCGCACCTAGTTCAACGCGCGCTACATCTTTTAAGCGAATGATCTCACCTTGCCCACCAACACGAATAATAATGCCTTCAAATTCTTCTTGAGTCGATAAACGCCCTTTCACATTAATCAGTAATTGAAAATCTGCGCCACTTGGCTGCGCACCTAAACTACCCGCTGCTGCTTGTTTATTCTGCTCACGTATCGCATTTATAATATCAGCAGGTGCCAGTCCCAAAGACGCCACTTTATTTGGATCAAGCCAGATGCGTAAACTATACTCACCCGCGCCAAATAGATTTACTGCGCCGACACCGTCAATACGGGCTAATTCATCTTTTACATTTAATGCGGCATAGTTGGATAAATACAACATGTCATAACGGTTATCAGGCGCGATTAAGTGCACAACCATGGTTAGATCTGGCGATGATTTTTCAGTTACAACCCCTAAACGCTGAACCTCTTCAGGTAACCTTGGTACAGCACGGTCAACACGACTTTGAACCTGGCTTTGGGCTTTATCAACATCGGTGCCGATCTCAAACGTGACAGTTAATTTTAACAAACCATCCGAGGTAGCTTGTGAAGACATGTACAACATGTTTTCCACCCCGTTAATTGCTTGCTCTAAGGGTGACGCGACAGTTTCGGCAATCACTTTAGGATTCGCACCCGGATAACTTGTCGATACAACCACAGTTGGCGGCACCACCTCGGGATATTCAGTGATCGGCATTAAACCGACGGATATCGCACCCGAGATAAAAAACAGCAATGAGATCACCGCTGCAAAGATGGGTCTTTTAATAAAAAATTGAGAAAACATATTTATCCCGCTACTCGTGTTAATACTAATTCGCGCGCTTGCTCTAATACCGCTTGCTCATGGCGCAATGCCGATAAATTATCAGGTGTTGCCATCTCAACCATATTCGGTTCAACGACCATATTTGGACGTACCTTTTGCAATCCATTCACCACAATCTTATCTTCAGCAGATAAGCCTTGTTTAATGATCCGTAGGCCTTGTACTTTTTCACCCAGTGAAACCCCACGGTATTGCAGTTTATTATCAGCATCGACAACTAACACAAATTTATTATTTAAGTCCGTGCCAATGGCTTTATCGTCAATCAAAATACCAGTGTAAGTTGCACTGCCCGCAATACGTAAACGGGTAAATAACCCCGGTAATAAATCATTGCTGTTATTAGCAAAGCGCGCTCTGACTCGGATCGTACCAGTGTTATGGTTAATCGCATTATCAACAAAATCAATCACACCTGTATGAGGGAAATCACTTTCATTCGCGAGTGCCATAAATACAGGATTGCCATCAGAACGCTGGTCATTACGTTTATGTTGCGCCGTTAACTGCGCATATTTAAGGTAAGTCTGTTCATCAACATCAAAATAGGCGTACATATGTGCGGTAGATACCAGACTGGTTAACTCTGTTTGTCCGGCTGTCACATAGTTACCCATAGTGACGCTCGCATAAGAAACACGTCCAGAAATAGGCGCTTTAACACGAGTATAAGCAAGATCGAGTTCGGCACTCATGAGCGCGGCTTTAACCGAGGCAACTTCAGCTGTAGTTTGATGCATATTAGCTTGGCGGGTATCGATTAACTCTTCTGACACGGCATTTTTTTTATATAATTTAAAGGCGCGCTGATAATCATTTTTTGCCAATTTTTCTGCGACTGTCACGCTGCTTAATTTCGCTTTTAAACGCTGTACTTCTGCCATAAATACACTGGGATCGATTTGAAATAAAATAGCGCCTTTTTTAACTAAAGCACCTTCGTCAAAATTCACCGAATTGATATAACCTGATACCCGAGGGACCAAGGTGACCTGTTCTGGCGCTTCTAAGCGGCCAGTAAATTCGTCCCATTCCGTGACAGGTTCATTCAGCACCTTGGCAACACTCACTTTTGGTGCAGCTCGACTCTGTGCTTGGGATTGTGGCGATTCTTCACTACCACATGCGGTTAATACCAGTGCAGTTAAACTGGTGAGCATGAATGTGCGGAATATATTGCTTGTTCTCATGTGATGGTGTCCCTTCGTTACGCTATTTTGCAATCAGCAAATCAAGATAATTAGTGTCTGTCGATACGGCGCTTATTGCACAGCATTGGTCTATCATTTCATACCAACTGGTAAGAAATATTACATACCAATCAGTACAAAATGTTATGTACCGATCGGTATAGTATATATTTTTCAAATAGAGTCAATAGTTTTCATCTGTAAAGACACTGGACAGAAGGCAACACTCTGTCTATCCTATGCGCATAAATAAAGGTAATAAAAGGTCTAAAAAATATGTCTAAAACAAGTTGCGTTGGTCGCCCTAAAGGCTTCGATGTTGATGACGTCTTAGAAAAGGCATTAGCAGTATTTTGGGCTAAAGGGTATGAAGGTGCATCACTCAGTGATCTCACACAAGCAATGGGGATCAACAAGCCAAGCCTGTATTCAACATTTGGCAATAAAGAAGGATTATTTCTTAAATCCGTTGATTTATATGAGCAAAGACCTTGTGGTTATTTCCGTCCCGCATTAGAAGAAACGACTGCAAAAGCGGTTATTGCAGCCATGCTCAATGGCGCGGCGCAAAGTTTAGCAGATCATAATAACCCACAAGGTTGCATGCTTATTCAAAGCGCCTTAACCGGGAGCGATGCCTGTGAATCGGTAAAGCAAGCATTAATAAATCGCCGCCGGAATCATCAAAACGAACTAAAAATACGCTTGGAAGAAGCTCAACAGCAAGGGGATTTAACCACGGAGTACAGTGCTGAGTCGCTTGCTCAATACTTGGCGACAATTATTCAAGGCATGACGATTCAGGCAACCAACTGCATCAGCGCAGCTGAATTACAGAACATCGCCGATCTCGCCCTAAGCCATTTTCCCGGATTAGAACAAAACTAATCGACAATAATACTTAATCATGACTTCGTATCGCGCGATCAGCGGTACGTCTCCCCCTTCCGATATCTTATTTCATTCATTCGCTTTTTTTCTATACCATTTTCACTTTTTGTTGCACATGCAACATAAGGATGTATAATCAAGCAACCTATTTAGTTGTATGAGCAACAAAAATGAAGCATGTCGTTTATAAATCTATTATCTATGCCGTTTTGGCTACTACAGTTGGCTTTTCTGCATTTTTAGTCACCTCTGACAATGTTCTTCCCTTTACGACTCAAGCGAGTTTACATAAGAATGTGGCAAATATTGCGCCTGAAGTAACAGGTGTCATCACTCAGGTCTATGTCGAGAATGGCCAACAAGTGCATACTGGCGAGCGTTTATTTTCTTTAGACAAGGCAGCGTATAAGGTAGCGGTACGCCAAGCTGAAGCTGAACTACATTTGGCCCAAGAGGCTAACTCGTCGAAGTTACAAACATTAACATCAGCGATGCAAACCTTAAATCAACGTCAAGCCGAATCTACCAATGCACATACCAAGTTACGACGTTATCAATCACTGTTTAATAAAGACCTCATTACTCAGCAAGATGTTGAAGATGTACAACTCAGTTTTAATCTGTCTAAAAGTGCAGTGGCGATTGCTAAGGCAGAGATCCAACGTATTAAATCGACACTTTCAGATCACAATGATACTGCAGAAATTGAGCTTGCCATTGCCAAGCTAGATCAAGCTAAACTTGCGCTTGCTAATACTGACATTAAAGCCAAAAGCCAAGGTACAGTAAGTAATCTGCAACTGCAGGTGGGTAGCTATGTGGCTAAGGGCTCGGTGGCATTATTTTTAGTTAATGAGTCCAGCAGTTGGCTTGGTGCTGATTTTAACGAAAAAGGAATGAGCTTGTTAGGCATTGGTACTAAAGTCGCCGTCGTATTTGATGCTATCCCGGGGCAGGTATTTAATGGCACATTATTAAATCAAGATAGCGCCATTTATGACGCCTCTAATTTAACGAACCAACTATCAACGGTGAAGAATGATAATCGTTGGATCCGTGAACAACAAAAAATACGTACTCGTATACAAGTTGAGGGCATTGACAGCGCATTAATGTCAGGCGCTAAAGCCAGTGTTATCGTACAAAATAGTAATAGCCTGCTGTCTACTATCGGTTACAGTTGGATCACCTTTGTTTCTTATTTTAGATATATTTATTAATGCCTCAGTCACTCAAGCCGAAAAATAATCTGCAAGAGGCGCTGCGGATCTCATTCACAATTACCTTGTGTATGATGTTGGGTAAAATCCTTAACTTTGATAACCCGGTTTATCTGGCTTTGTATCCAACCATGTTAATCACTAAAGGTAGAGATTTTTCTTGGCTGGCGATGTCACGGACTCTCGCCCCCTCGCTTATATCAGCAGCACTGGCAGTCTTTGTCAGTGAGTTATTTTACGGTCATCCTTTTATCAGTTGGACTATAAGTTTACTCTTTTTTGATCAGCTACGACGTCGAGCAGATACACCGATTAAATTAGCTAAAATGATACTACCTTGTTTTCACTGGGTATTGATGGTGATATTTTCGCAAAGCGGTCATTTCGATATGCCAGGTATGATCCGTGAATGTTTTGCAGCAATGGTGATTGCAGCTACAGTGACAAAATTGATGATTACTTTGTTTCCTGTACCTAAATTGGGTAAACTACCTCAGTTTAAACCGCAATCAGTAACATACGGTCACCGATTGGTGTCTTTAGCCTTAATCGGTTCTGGTTTAGGTTTTTTGTTGGTTGTTGATATGCTACCGGCTACGTTTTGCATGGTACCTGTAATATCCGCAGCAATTCAGTTTAATCGCGGCACGTTCATTGAGCTTATAGAGCAGCGTTTTATCACTCAAATTGCAGGTTGTGCTATTGCAGGTGTATTTATCTTTCTGATGTCGGGCCATCAAAGTACGCTCGGATTTTATGCATTATCACTTGGTAGCGTTATCTTTATACTGACTAGCAGTATGCTATCAACAACCGGGTTTACCAGTGGTGTTCATGCAGATACATTATTAGCGACGATACTGCCAATTCAACTTTATATGGGCAACAATAGCTTTGGTTTAGACAATACGTTTTTACGTGCGTGGCAACTCTTTATCACGTTGACTATCTTATTTATTGGTTATCGGTTAACCATTTCACGAGACAAACATGAGCAAGAAAATCACCCTAATCCCAGAACTGAATGAGAACGTAGCCTTTATGATGGGACTCGCTTATAAGCAGTTCCGCACAATTTCGAATCAAAAACTCACGGCCGAATTTGATATAACACTAGAGATGTTAGGTGCATTGCGAGTATTAGATTATTTGGGCAAAGTACCACAGCAAACCCTATCAACAGCACTGCACCGAGAACGCTCGGTAACCAAGCGTCTGGTTGACAACTGCATTAAACGCGGACTAATTGAAGTACATAAAAGTGATATAAATAAAAAAGCCCGCTATCTAGCCCTTACTGCCGATGGCCTCACCACCAAAATAAATGCCGACATCTTGCTACAGGCATCAATTGCTGAGTTCTATTCACCACTAAGCAGCAATGAATGCGATCAGTTACTGTCAATATGCAAAAAACTGGTACAAGAAGGTGTGTTTATTGAGTAACTCAATATTTACACTAATCTGATATGCATCAATATATTATACTGCTACTATTGCGCTGTAATAACAACTATCTACATATACAAAAACTCGCCCTTTGGAAGTGAATAGTGAGTCCGTTTCTTTCTCCAATAAGTTGGTAAAGGATGGTCTTTCCGCCACTCCTTTTTCGCGAATTGTACTCGCAAAACGAGTACCTTAAAATAGTTTAGATATAAAACAAAAAGACATATTTAAAGGGAAACAAAATGAATACGTTTACGATTGACGATAAAACAATGCACTATATCGACAAGGGTCAGGGCCCTGTGCTTATTTTGGGTCACAGTTATTTATGGGATAGTGAAATGTGGACGCCGCAGCTTGATGCTCTAAGCCAACATTATCGCTGTATTGTTCCTGACCTATGGGGTCATGGTAAATCGGACGACGCACCAGAAAAAACAATCCGCCTACAAGATTACGCACGCGATATTCTAGCGTTGATGGATCACTTAGCTATTAATGATTTTTCGATTATCGGTCTGTCTATTGGCGGTATGTGGGGCGCTGAATTAACGATTATTGCTCCAAAACGTGTTAAATCATTAGTATTAATGGATAGCTTCGTAGGGGTTGAGTCTGAAGTTATGCGTACAAAATACTTGGGCATGCTTAGTGCAATTGATGACGCACAACAGGTTCCAGCACCATTGGTAGATATCATTACGCCAATGTTCTTTGCGCAAAATGCAGCAGAAGTAAACCCAGAGTTAGTAGCAAGATTACGTGACTACCTTGTTAGCTTGGAAGGTGAACGCGCTAAACAAATCACAAAAATGGGTCGCATGTTTATTACACGTCGTGATGCATTTGAAGATATCGAAAAATTCGCATTACCAACATTGATTATTGTTGGTGAGCAAGATACAGCTCGCCCGCCATTAGAATCTTACCTAATGCAAGATGTGATCTCGGGTAGTGAACTGCTTGTGGTTAAAGATGCTGGACATATTTCTAACCTTGAACAACCAGCTGTCGTTACAGCAAAATTGTTAAGCTTTATGGAAAACGTACACACCGCATAATTTGAACCAATCGGTGATAATGAAGAAACAAGCACATGCTTCATGTGCTTGTCATCACTAACAGCCCGCATCCCATTGGGACAGTTCCTTCCCTCTTTTCATCTCACACTCTATATAAGCCATAGAGCGTAAAATCATTCACATATTAGGGTTTAAGGCTTAAAAATGCTCGCCAATGCTTTACCGACTTTTTCGTTTTTAAAGTTCATATGCCCTGGTGAATATTCTGTTACATTTAAATTCACCACTTGCTTCGTATTACTGTTTTCTATTTCAGTCAGCCCTGCAGGTTTATGATCAAGTATCGTCCCTGCGCCGTATGCACTCTTTAATACATCATCATTATCGCTGTAACAGTTGATCAGACGCAGATCCGTGTGTTTTTCTAAGATAGGTGTCCATTGTTCCGCTTCAGCAGACACAGCCCCCGCCAAAAGATAGCAAGCGGTGACTTTATTCGCATCAAGGTTGTTCAATGCCTGACAAACAACGACCGCACCTAATGAATAACCCATTAAGATCGCATCCTGTAATTGCTCGTCATCTTGTATTGCTTTCGCTAAATCATGCCCTGCATGCAATGTTTCGTTAAACGATTTTTTCCAGTGCCCGACGAATTTATCTGTGACAATCTCACCAACCAAAGCTGCAAAATCTGCTGGACTCATATCTCTTGCAAGCGTTGCGGCCGCCAACCATTTATCTGCATCTGTATCTTTCACATCACCAGTAATGTTACTGTCATCAAGCGCGATGTCGGTAACATTACCCGCGTTCCAGCGCACATGAATAATCTTGTTTTTAGGATACAGTTCATCAACAACACTTAGCCAGTCTGACATGTCTCTACCCTCTTTCGAGAGATACCCATTAATAACAAGAATACAAGGGGACTCGCCTTCTCGCACTGTTGCTAATGTTATTGAAGATGACTCTCTGACAATAAACTCGGTATAACCATGTGCAGGTAAAAGCCCTTTTATTTGATCGAGTACTTGGCTCACTAATACGTCATTTGGTTCTATGTCTTTCGCTATATTAAGTGTGTTTTCAAATAAACTAGTCACTAAAAATATCCTAATCAGAATTATAAACGCATTAATGAATGGTTAAACTAAGCGATTTGTCTGCATGTACCACGACAATATCCATATCAATCACCAAGTTAACAAGATTATAGGAGAATTTATATCTTTATCCACATATCTTCGATGTATGCAGCATTCCTAATTTCAACAAAACGACCTCAAACGCTATGCTTAAAACAACAACACCCAACATCGAAGGGACAACCTTGCGTAATGAGCTACTCACCGCATCCTACATCGCGTAGGGCTCGAACTGCCAACAGGTTATGATAAACTCAGATTAATGCTAGAGCATAACATTCCACGAAACATCACCACCTATCAGCAATACCATGCTTTGCTGGTTGAACACGCCAAACGCTACTGCACCAAGATTCCTCAATGTCAGCATTGTCCGCTTAGTGAGTGTTGCCACAAAAAGATTGAATGACGCTGATAATCTATAATCTATAATCTATAATCTATAATCTATAATCTATATATGATATTACTGAATGCTGATATAAGTTCCATAATCATATATCGAATACAGAGTTAAATTGAGCGATACCCAGTAAAAATGCCCCTAAGCAATAACAACATTGAACGCAGATGGACTTTCGCTGTCTTTTTTAGCTTTAGCATCAGAAACGTTTGCAACATTAAAAGTGACCGTAATTCCTTCTCTTATCATTCGTTCACTGCTTTGTAATTCACGGGCATTGAAATAATAATCCCCACCCTTCGATTTAATAAAACCAAATCTTTTCTTTGGTTCCCATTTACGCACTTTTCCGCTCAATGCATTTGTCTTATCTGTGGTATTTTTAGATTTTAATGAAATAAAACAGCGATCACTGGTTTCTTGCACAATATCAAAGAGCGAGTCTCTACTTTTAATCAGTTTCTTTAAACTCTGAAAACCCTCAGTTCGCGGATCAAAAGAAGAATCAATTTGCTTAATCATACTGCCCATATCACCCAGATAAACAGGATCATTTCGTTCTACACAACGATCATAAGCATTCAACAATAACGTATCTAAATCATCATGATTATTTTGAGTGACTTCAAATAAATTATCAATGAATACAAAGTTGTGACATGCTCTTCTAAAGCGTTCTGGAGTATTTTTCTTACCTATAGCCATGACATGTATGCCGTATTCTCTAATTCGCTGTGCGACACTATAAAATCCGCCATCACTAGACACGATACAAACTGCATTAACACGCGAGTTATTATTAGTGACTTCAATTGCATCCATCATCAGTGCATGATCCGCAGCATCCTTACCATAGTGGAACTGCTGTTTAGGACTTGATGCCGTTTCGTGTAAAATGTTTTTCCATGCTTTTTGATGTGGATCGGTCCAATCTGCGTACACCCACTTAATCGCGACAGTGCCGTAATTTTCAACTTCCTCTAACATCGCCATATAATCATTATGTGAGGCATTTTCAGCATCCACGAGTACCGCAAACGTTAATTCTGTTTTCATTTTGACTATCCTTGTTCAAATTCTTGCAGTTTATTGCATATTGTTTTGACTATGTCAGCAATTGTCGCGTTAGCATCAACACGAAGCCAACGTCCAGTAATACTTGCATTGCTATACTGTGCATATAGATTGTTTAGTTCAGTATCTACGGTTTCAGTCAGAGTAAGGTTATCTTCCACAGTATTTACTGTACGGCCAGCTAAACGTTTCTTCCGTTGATCTAGGGGTAATTCAAGATATAACGTAATATCAGGTGCCAATAAAGTTTTTTCTACATCCAATAGTTCGAAATGACTATTATCACTTTTCCAATGATGGTAAACCTGCGTTGATAGCCAATAACGGTCAACAATAACATTCTTTCCTTTACTAATGAGATCAAGTACTTGCTCAGATATGCTAACTACAGTCGACATATAAAATAGTTGTCTTGCTTGATGGTTGTCCTGATAAATAACCTCTAACTGGTCACGTATGCCTTTAAACTTATCTCCAGGTGTTGTTAACACCACGGCATCAATCGCTGTAGCTAATGCTTTCGTGATCGTTGATTTACCCACGCCATCTAGGCCTTCTATTACAATAAACATTATGCAGCGTCCTCTGATATAGATAAATCTTGGGCATATTGATGCATCAGTTTCCATTCACCACGGGTGAAACTATCGCAAGCTACTACATGTGGAATACCACTATCATCAATAAGATCTTCGGTTATATTAAACTTGTTCTTATCTTCAAATAACTGAGTGCCTTCGAGTAACATCAACGGAAAAGCTTTAATAATCGTTACACCTCTTTGCTGTAAATATTCAATGCTGTATTGAAAGCTGTCGACCGTCTGACCCGGTAATCCGTAAATCAGGCTGACTTCAAAAGGCTGCTGCCATTGCTGTATTAAGGCAATGCTCTTATCTACTTTATTCATGTTATTTGCCCTTTCAATAATTTGGGATTCACTTTTCACAGCAGTCTGTAAGCCAAACTCCAGATGAACATTCAGCTGTGAACAAAGTTCGAGAAATTCTTCATTGATCCGCTCGAAACGCACCTGTAATGACAACAACGCAGTTAGGTCGATTTCAATCGCGTATTTAAGGATCTCTTTATGATTTGTTTCATTATTGAAAATCGGATCAAGTACATTAATTTTCTTAATGTCTTTTCGTTTAAACAGGTCTAGCTCTTGCTTTATTTTATCCATACCAAGTAGATGTACCTTTTTATTTTTAAGGTCTCGGTGAGCACAGAAGTTACATTTGAAGACACAACCTCGACGTGTTTCCCAATGGATCATATCTTGTCCTTGATCTAGCATTAAGCTGCCATCTAAATAAGGGGATGCCAATTTTTCAAAGTTAACAGGGACATCGACAATTCGACTCGAAATCGAATATTCGTCAAGGATAGCTTCCGGTAATGATGCTTCAGCGTATCCGGGAATATAGAAGTCACCGTTAGGATAAAGCTCTCGACAACTTTTACTGTTAATTTGGTAACCACCAAGTATCACTTTTCCTTTAAACCCATACTCTCGGCATAATTTAATAATGGGTTCAATAAGTGATGAACTCCAAACATAACAAGCCAATGCCAGACTATCTAAGTTAGCAAGAGGTATAGATTGACGGATCTCATCGACAATCTTTGCTACTGATAATCGTTCTTTAGCAACAGTCGACATAGGTATGGCTAAATGCTCAATAGTAAACTGTTTCCCATACTGCTCGTGACTACAGCAGGCTGATAATAAGCTGCCGGCCGCAAATCCGGTTCCGCTTTTTCCTCTTTGAGTGAAATCAAAGGTCACTAATAAAGCGTATTTAATTTTTTCCATGTCTTGAATTCCATCGTAATAAATTAAGTGCTCATATTTGCTATGAGCACTTTTCCTATTTATTGTTAATTAACACTACTTTTTATTTTTTTGCTGTATTTGCTTACCACGGTTACCTTGGGCTTGATCGTATTGGCGGTTCGTACCAGAAGAGCCCTTGTTTGCATTTGGTTGATTCGCAGCATTGTCTTGAGGTTTGATTTTTTTAGTCATTTTGTATTTCCTTATTGTTTGTTAAATTAAAAATACGCAGCCTTATGACTAGCGCCTTCGACGATTTAGTAAGGTGGTAAAGCTTTGACGGGAATAAAGACCCAATGACGTCCAGTGGTTACCTTCCAAGCCAATAAGCATGCGGTAGCTATGACTCATGCGGATACGATACATATTCGGCAAGCAACGGATTTTTTTTGCTCCTAGCGCTAGGGGATGAATACCTTCAGCTAACTTTGTTGCAACTCCCGCACTTTTTATCTGTAGAAAATCAGGTAATAACTTTATTTTGTTAGCTTTTCGAAAAAATGATTTGCTCTCTGTTTGATAACGCTGTGCAAAACGCTGCCAATTTGTGTTCACTTGTATGAGTGCAGCTTTGACGCCGCCTTCAAGAAGACAATCGCTGTATTGATAATCACCATCTACCATTTTATTTTTGTAAAAACGCCCCTTAGGATCGAGCATTAAATATGAATTAATCATGCTCTGGTTATCTTCTACTGACATTAGTTGTTGTAGTTTGCTGTGGCGTGTAACGAAAGCACCAAACTGGGCTTTGCTTATGGTTAAATTATAATTAAGTACTGGAAGTACTCTCAATACTTTCCATTTATATGGTGCTATTTGGGTAATAAGTTGGTTAAAATTTTCATCTTGATTTACCGAATTAACGACTGTATTAATTTTAATTTTAATCGCAGGATTAACGGCACGTAATCGCGCAACTTTACTGAGCAGCTCTCCGTTGGTCAGCGAATATCCTTTACGATCAACACGGTCTATTTGAATACGGCCCAAACTGAACTGACTGTCGAAACTGATCCCAATCATCGAAAACAAGCTGGCATAGTTATCGATAAATTCATTGGTGAGGTAGTGCCCGTTGGTGATCAAGGACAAATTAAAACCCAACTCAACCGCTTTATTAGCTATTTCAGCAAAGCGCTGCTTTAAGATAAGCGGTTCGCCACCAGCTAAATTAAGCCGAACGTTACGGTAAGGCATTTGTTGCTGGACTAGGTTATCCCTATTTTTGATAAAAAAATCAGCTAGCTGCTGTAATAATTGCTCAGCCTGATCGTTTTGACTGTGTAACTCATTAGGCTTATTCCATTTTGCATAACAGAACTTGCAAGCGTAATTGCAGGCCTCAGTGATATGGTAGTTGATGACTAATTCATTTAACGGGGTAAATGTTTTCATAAATAACTCCTGTTTAGTTAACAGGAGTTATCATGATATTGTTCCGGGAACAATAAAGCATTATTTTATAATGAAGAGTTTAATAATGACTGTATATAGGTAAACGCCTCATCAGCCTCTTTTTCATTAGCAGCAATCCTACGACTTAACGCCGTAACGACGGGTAAGGGGATTACAGCCTTCTCTTTCAGAGCCGCAAGTTGCAACTTGGCGAGATCAAATGCTTTCTTTTCATAGCTTGCCGCTGCACATTGGTAATCAGCAACATAATCCGGCCAGGGAATCTTTTTATCAAAAAAAGCGAGCATCGGCGTTAAGTTATACTGATCATTATCATCTACGCTAAAAGGAGACGGTAATTTTTGACTAAACAGATCAAAATTATCAGACAATAACAGTGCTTCTATACTGGCAAGATTGGATGATTGAACTCCAAGACAAAAAAAGATCAACGCTTGCTCCGGATTCTGTTCAAGCCGGGTCAACACATTGGTTTTCTTCGGTGTTTGTACTGCATACTGAAAAATTTTTTTCGTTGGCCCTACACCGACAATCGCGATCAAACACAGAGCATTATAGATCGCATTAGCCTTCCCGCTCATAATTTGATAATGATCATTACCATAGCCTTTTACCGTAACAATAACTCGCTTTCTGAAAGCCTTTATTTCAGGTTTGTCATCATCCCTTGGCTTGGTAAAAACAGTATTTAAAGCACTGTGTAGTTTTGTCGGCAATGGTTTGTTCACAAGCTTTAGAAAATGTTTGGCACACTCATTAATTGAACGAGTTTCGGTTGATGAATTTGTTGGCGTTATCATCGTGATACCTTACACAATACGTCACGAATAGCTTCGCGAGAAGAGAGTATTTCCCCACTCTCTCTCAATGTATTAACAGCTCTTGCCCCATTTGAACAGCCTCTTTTTTGCTTAAACTAAGCATACCCAAAGGATTTATTCTATCTTCAACCACCTCATCACAGGCTTCTGACAAATTTTCAAGCTTGTTATGTTTTGCTAACTCAACACCAACGCATGTACCTAGTTCCATAAGTTCCGCTTTATCAAACATAATTAGATCAATACGATTTACTTGACTGGCAATATCCTTACATTTTGAGGGCACTGATGCACTAGCCATACAGTTCAGCGACAATACTAAGGATAATATGATAAATAGCAGTCTCATTCTGCTAGTTCCTTGCGACAAAACCGAAATGCACGGAAAGTTATAATGACTGTAAGTAATGAATATAATGCGGAAAAAATATCAGCAATAACGCCTTCATTAAGAAACTCTAAATCTATCGTTTCATATGTTGGATCTTGAATGCCCACAACAATACCCACCCCTATAAGAATAAAAATAAAAATACGTACATTATTCAATATAACTCGATTTAAAGAGTTAGAAAACATCGCCAGTAAATACGATTTCAAGTAATGTTGTTTTAACTGTATACCAAGATTTTTCAATGCGGTGACAATGATCACGGCAATAGCGATAAACGCAAGGACATCAACCCAGGTCAGACTTGACACCTCACCCACACCGGCAATTAAAAATTTCGGTTCCGTGTAAGTTAAATAGTAACAGTAGAACAAACTGGCTGATGATATCAGCATCGTTATGAGCTGAAGAAATGATTGAAATAACGTTGGTTTGATATGCCTGAATTTATATACACCTTTAGGATCACATAGTCTAAGCTTGCCACGATGCCAATTAAGGAATTCAATTTCCCTAGGGATAAATTCAGGTTTGGTAATATTTTGGGGCTCTGATGTAATTTCTGGTTCTATTTTGTCTTTACTTTCAGAGGTTGTAGTTGATGTTTTTAAACTATTTCCATCGTCATTGACAGGTTGTAAGGTTTCCATTATTGTTCCAGTGTAAATAATAAGTCATTGAATAATATCACATTAGAAAAACACTTTATATTCAACCACTATTTTTATAACAGTTTTTATACCCTATAAGGCATATCGCACACTTTAACCCGATAATTACTACTACCCCCACTCCCTCAACTGCTGCATTTCTTTTAATCGCCCGCGTTGTAATTCCAGCGCTTCAAAAAGATCATCAATAGACGTGTTGTTAATAGTTAGCCCCGGCAAAGCAATATTAGCTTCGGCAAAAAATCGTGTTGATTGTATGTCATCATCTATCCAAGCTTGTTGCCACCAATCTATAATACGTGGTTTAGCGTCTTTGAGCTTTCTAGCTGTGGGTAAACTATCGCTTTTTTTGCTATTCACGTCACTATCACTCGGTAATAGATTCCACAAATCGTTATTCGGCCAACGTGAAAATGGCATGCAGTGATCTATTGCAAATTTTTGTTTTAAAACCTTACCAGACCACACACATTGTTGACTTTGTACCTGCTGTAACAGCTTAAAACGTTCACGACTCTCGACTGTTGAACGCTTAGCCTCTAACCAATCTAATGAATTAACGATTGCGAATTGCTGTTCAGGGCTTTTGTTACCCTGATAACCCTTCATAGTTTTCATCCACTCACTGACAAGTACGGGTTCAATCCAACAAGAGAAACGATTGAATGCCTGCCACACAGTTTCAGGTAATGACAGTTCACCCCATTGAGATAAAGACGCCATATCTAAAAACAGGCTGTCTTTGGCTTGTACTGTTTTGCTCTCGACTTCAAATACCGTTATTTCACTGTTAGGCAAGGTGATGTATTTACACGGCATCTCTTTAATATTTTTGACTGCTGCTGATAATGTTCGGTGCAACGCGATAGCATCTTTGCCAACAAACAGGTGACCGATACGATAATCTGCGGCAGATCTGTTCGTGAGTTGATGCCAGCCAGTATCAGTCATGAATCCCATATTAGGTTTTTTGTTTGGGGTCTGATATAAGCCATGGTCATCAATCAGTATTTTGTATTGATGACACCAATATAAAGCCACCAGCCCTACAGGTAATATAACTCTCATTCCCTGCAGCGAATATTCACGACGAATCACCGCACCAGGGTGACCATCAGCAATGCGTAATAGTACTCGCATTAACGCCAGTTTATGAGTCGCGGATTTACCATCATTCAATGCCACATGACGAATAAAAGGAAATGCACCAGAGCCGTCATCAGGAAGCTGCAATACGACTGTTTGCCAAAAAATGGTATCGCGGCCAAGCTTATCGCTGTCATATTTTGTTTTAAGAACGACGTTTAATCCGATGGATTTAGCCAATCGTTCCAGTTCTTCAGTACTGACCTCGTGCATTTTACGCTCATCACCACTAGGGCCATGACGAAGAGAAATAACTAATTTAGCACCGGGTTTAAGTAGATTTGCTAATTTACGAATAGTACGAGGACGCTCGCCTTTAGGGACATGCATCCATACAGCACTGAGTAAGATAAGATCAAAACTGATTTCTTGACGACTAACAACATCCAATGAAGGTAATGAGTCTTCCACCCATTTAACACTTAATCCCTGTGTTTGTTGCTGACCTATCTCTGCCAATAGTTTTGCAGGTTCGACGGCCACAATACTAATGTCGTTTACATGTCCCTGCTCTGCAAGGTATTTACTGTCACGCCCTGCCCCAGCACCTAAGTCAAGAATACGTGCGTTAGATTTATTTAAAATTGGCGGTAAGAATTCAGACCAAGCGGCATGTACATCTTCAAAGGATTTAGATAGGTATTGCTCAGCAAGTTGATGAGCATGATTGTCATAAAAATTGGCGTGCATAGCTAATCTTAACCTCAGATTCGAATGCGTAGGAACTGAGGTAGATTAGCATAATTGGTATTCTAAATATATATAGGTAAATCAATAAACTAGATTAAGTTTTAACAATCTTAACGCGCCCTACATCACCACTTTCTAAACGTACTTTAATGCCATGTGGATGATTAGGTGAATTAGTGAGAATATCTTTAACGACCCCGTCAGTTAATGTACCAGTGCGTTGGTCTTTCTTTAACACAATAGATACTGTTAAGCCCTTTTTGATATTCGTTCTGTTAGTACCGTTCATACTTGTTTTCCTGTTCGCTAGTTATTAATTTAGATTCTGCCTTATGACGGGACGTTAGGTCAATGACGCGGTTCAAAATAAACAACGACTTGGCTACTATTCCTATTGTCTAATGAAAGCCGCACGTGTACGACGTCTAATAAAGAAATTGGATTTATCGAGGAATAAGCTAAATCAGTGGCTCATATAGCGACATTTAGGGTAGCTGCTACAACCAATAAAACTTTCTTTTGTTTTACGATTTTTTCTAGGAACTAATTCGCTATTACAACGAGGACAAAGTGACTCTGGTAACTCAACATTGGTGATTTTATTCATTTGCTCTTTATCTTTGATGATCTCTTTCACATGTTTTATGTGTGCAACATGAGTCTTAATACTAGGTTGTAACTTTTTAGCCGCTAGCTTATACGCAAGTTCAATACGTTGCAGCTCAGTAAAATATACCTGATCATGATTTTTAATAAACTTGATTGCTTGATTAATGTATCCGACATTAGCGGGCATTGTAGTTTTAAACTCTGCTCGAGCAGTAAAAATTATAACAGAATGTACCGCCTCTTTCGGTAGTTCAAGTAGCTCCCGTAATGTTTCGGTATGTTTGTAATTCTGTCGTAATGGATTTTGAAACGATGTTTTATGCTTGTATATCTGCTGAGTCCATTTAGCTTGTCGTTCTGAACCAAAAATCCAGCCTTGCATATTTTTTGTTTCAATAACAAATAAACCGAAAGGAGAAAGCAGAATATGATCTATCTGGGTTGTACCATCTTCTGTAGGTAAAGTTACATTTTTAAATAACTCATATTGCTGATTATCAAGTGCGCTTACTAGTTTCCTATTCACATACCACTCTCCAATCAACCCTTTGATCGTCGGAGAGCGTAATAAAATCGTCAACAATACAAAAGGAATCACAAACCAGAATTGGGAGATCGCGTTGATAACTGCACTAAATAATAAAGCTGAATCCATTTTACTAACCTTTAGTTAAGCTTATGTTATAAATATCATTTTTGTTTTAGGACCTTATCCTACCCTAAGAAAAACATAATACAAACTGTTAGTCTGTTTCAAAATCAATTAGCTATATCTCTGATAAATTAAATAACAAGCATGTGATGAGAAGTTCAGGCTATAAAACTACTCGGTACTCCCAATATTGTATTGAAAAAATATAACGCGGTAATATTCGTTCATGGCATCTTCTGGCATGGTCACAACTGTTACCTATTTTCCGATGCTAATATAACCCATTAGATAAGCGTTCACCTCGCTTCACCTCCGAACATGTCAACTGTCAAAACAACCAACCTAGTTCAAACAACTCCAACAAGTGGGCGTAACACTATATTATGCGCCACATATCGCATTGCAAAATGCAAATACACCCAAAAAACAATTCTATAAAAATCATAATTTGCTGTTTATTAACAGATATAAATATGGCACTTCATTTGCAATACCCCTTACAAGATTCGAGGTAACCGTAATACTAGTTTGTTGCTTATAAATTCTTGGATTTTAATTTACGAAACTTAATAAAATTAAGGTGTAAGCTATGAAGAAAACTCCTCTTATGTTTTTTATGACATCCATATTACTTGCCGGTTGTGGAAGTGGTGACTCGAGCCCAGGCGGTAACGCGAGTAACTCGGGAGCAAAGGATAGCGACAGTAGTACCGCCCCTACACCAGCAGTTTTTTCAGACACAATAATACCAGCAGGTTTCAACTGGGAGATGCGAAATTCGAAATTAATTAACTTTAAACACGTCAGTACCATTAGCCAAGGAAACGGCGCACCTCTTAGTATCAGTGGTAAACATTATATCGAAATCTACAGTATTGATGCCAACAACAAGCCAAGTGCAACGCCCTTCTTAAAAGCCATGACCAACAGACGAGGGGAAGCAAAACTATTGCTAACGCTTTTAAATTCATGGAAAGGCATCACGGTGAAGACTCAACTCGACGATTCCGTTTGCATCAATACATTATACAAAGAACAAATAACAGCAACACAAGCGCTTGGCTGTGACGTTGTTCTTGATTCTGACTTATTATAAAGGTAGATATCGGTATGCATAAATTTAAATCAAATAAGCTCTGCTGTCTTGGCCTAATGGCATTATCAAGTTCGGTATTTACAAACTCCGTCCTTGCCGCCGCAACGACAGAAGGCACAGTCAATAATGGTGATGGTACGTTCACCTATACACAAAAAATTGATATAAGTAGTACCGCACCACATTACACGCCGCCAGCTTCAGGTGGTTTTAGTATTTACAGTGGCCATACTGAAGATTTTGGTTGGCAACATAGCTTTGCAGAAGTTATCTCGAACCCGTTAGTGCAAATTCAAAGTGCGACATTGCTGATAAGGGCTTTTGACGTAGACTCTGAAGCACATCATGGTACAGGTGGTGAATATGACGGTATTAGTATTGATGGTGTCGATTTAAATCCAGGTTTATTACAAGGTACTAATGATACATGGTCTGAAACTACATTTGACGTGCCTGTATCCACCATTACAGATGACGGGTTCATCAATACATTTGTCGATATCGATATGAATGCCTCTGGTTGGCTGACAGAGCTTGATTATAGCTTACTCACTATTACTTATATTGAAACAAGTAATAGCCCACCATTCCAGCCAACATTATCAATGACACCAAGTACCTGTACTCAGCCTACAGATGACTTAGTTGTCAACGTCACAGGTCCTACACCGGAAGATCCGGACGGCGATGTAGTTACTTACTCATATCGTTGGTTCGTAGATATTGGTCAAGGCAGCGTAGTCGATGATGAAGTCGCAGGTAAAACGGATCATCAAGGCAATACAGTGCTAGCAAATGAAGTACTCCAAGGTGAAACATGGCGTGTGCAGGTCACTGCTGTCGATTCAAATGGTTTAATGAGTGATCAATCAGTTGTTACATGGGAAGATATTGGTGTCGATTGTGACGCCGATGGGGTCGATGATAACAATGATGATTACCCTACCGATCCAGAACGCGCCTTTAATAATTATTACCCTGAAGGCACGCTAGCGTATGAGGATCTATGGCCTGATAAAGGTGATTATGACTTCAATGATCTGGTACTTCGCCATACATTTAATAAAATCACCAATGCTGCTGGTGATATAAAAGAAATTGAGATGGTAGGCTCAGCAGTTGCTCGAGGTGCGAGTTATGCAAATGCATTCGCGCTTAGTTTACCAGGCACAGAAGGATCTAATATTGAAAGCTCAACTGTGACCATTGATGGTAGTGCAAGCGTACTCGCACCTGAAGCTGGCCATACAGGTGAAGCGGTGATGGTACTGATCGGCAATGTGTTCGATGTATTACCGACTAGCGGATTCCCTTACTACAATACCCAAAATGGCGATGACAGAGCGTTCATATCACTCGCGTTCAATGCTGTATTTACGACGCCAGTTACTGTCGCAGCACTTGGCGATGCACCATATAACGCATTTATCTATCGTGTTGGTGAACGTGGTAAAGAAATTCATCTGATGAATAAAACGCCAACTGATTTAGCCAATCTCGCGTTACTTGGCACAGGCGATGATGCTTCAGATGCTGGAACGAGTACTTACTATCAAACAGCAGCGGGTCATCCTTGGGCACTACTCATTCCTTCAGCATGGAGCCACCCATATGAGTATGTAGATGTATTAATTGCTTATCCACAACTACAAGTATGGGCAGAAAGTGGTGGTGTAACGAACCCGACTTGGTATAACGCCCCTGACAATACTTTCTGTTGGAAATGTTTATAACTTATTAGTTGATAACTTATAATTTATTAACACACGCCAAGCCTAGGGGTCGCTTTGAACTTGAAGTGACCCCTAGGCTTTTTACCATCTGCTCAGTATTTAGTCCTAATTTGCATTGCAAAATGCGAGGCAATAAACCAAAAACGTTTAATACAACCACACTCCATTGCTTATACACACATTAATAAGTGGTATCCCACTTGCAAGTATCTTTATAAAATTCAAGGTAAACCTAATCCTTATTTATTATTGATAAAGCCTTGAGTTTTGCTTTAACCGATAATCATGAAATAAGGTGTATATAATGAAAACAACTCCTCTTGTATTTTTTATGACATCAATGTTACTGGCTGGCTGTGGCGATAGTAGCTCGGGTACCAGTGTAAACAATCGTAGTGTAGCTTCTGCACCCGTTACTTTTACAGACACAATCATACCTGCAGGCTTCAATTGGGAGATGCGAAGTTCAAAATGGGTTAACTTTAAACATGTTAGTAATATTAGCCAACTTGACGGCATACCAATTAACATCACAGGTAAACACTATATCGAGATCTACAGCATTGATAAGAATAACAACACCAGTTCAAGTCCCTTCTTAAAAGCCATGACCACCAGTGAAGGTGACGTTGAGGTATTGCTTACTCTTTTAAATTCGTGGAAAGGCATTACAGTAAAGACTCAACTACATGATTCAATTTGCATTAATACACTATATAAAGAACAAATCGCAGCAACACAACCTCTAGGTTGTGACGTTGTTTTTGATTCGGATTTATTGTAAAAGTAGGTATAAGTATGCATAAATTTAAATTCGATAAACCCTGTTACCTTGCTCTACTTGCACTATCTTGTGCTTTAGTAACAAATTCAGCTTTAGCCTTAGCCACAACAGAAGATACTGTTGATCAGGGTTATGGTGCATTCACCTACACGCAAAAAATTGATGTGTCGAGTACAGCACCACATTATACACCTCCGGGTATCGGCCCACAAAATGGGGGATTCAATTATTACACTAATGCATCACAGGATTTTGGCTGGCAACACAGTTTCACAAACATTATCACTAACCCCTTAGTTCAAATTCAAAGTGCGACCTTATTAATACGTGGTTATGATATTGATTCAGAAATATTTCACAGTACAACCGGTGAGTATGATGGTATCAGTATTGATGGCGTCGACTTAAACCCAGGTTTGTTACAAGGCTCAAATAACACATGGTCAGAGACAACGTTTGATATCCCAACATCCTCAATGACGGATGACGGTTTAATCAATGTGTTCATCGATATTGATATGAATGCCTCTGGTTGGGTGACAATCCTCGATTACAGTTTGTTAACGATTACTTATATGGAAACGACGAATAACCCACCATCACAACCAACACTAGCAATGACGCCAATCAGTTGTACCCAAGCCACAGATGACTTGGTCATTAATGTCACTGGTCCAACACAGCCCGATCCAGATGGCGATAGCGTGACCTATTCATATCGATGGTTTGTGGACGTTGGTCAAGGTAGCGTGGTTGATGATGAAGTCGCGGGTAAAACAAATCATCAAGGCAATACTGTCATTGCTAGTCAAATTGTTGTAGGCGAAACCTGGCGTGTACAAGTCACTGCAACTGACTTAAACGGCCTGATGAGTAACCCCGAATTCGCGACTTGGGAAGACATTGGTGTCGATTGTGATAGCGATGGTATCAATGATGCCTATGATGATTATCCTTCCGATCCAGAACGGGCATTTAATAACTACTACCCGGAAGGCGCATTAGCATTTGAGGACCAATGGCCAAACAGAGGTGATTATGACTTTAATGATTTTGTACTTCGCCATACATTCAATAAAATCACAAATGCGGCCGGTAATATAAAAGAGATAGCGATGACAGGTTTGGCCATTGCTCGAGGGGCCAGTTATGCGAATGCTTTCGCGATTAGTTTGCCAGGCACGAATGCGTCTAATATAAAAAGCGCGACAGTAAGTATCGATGGTAGCGTCAGTCCACTAACGCCAGAAGCAGGTCATACTGGCGAAACAGTAATGGTACTTATCGAAAATGTGTTCGATGTATTACCATCCGGTACATATCCTTTCTATAATACACAAAGTGGCGATGATAGACCCTTCATATCACTCTCGTTCAATGCTGTATTTACCACGCCTGTTACTGTCGCAACACTTGGAGATGCACCGTACAACGCCTTCATATTTCGTGTTGGTGAACGAGGTAAAGAAATTCATCTTATTGATAGAGAGCCATCTGATTTAGCGGATCTCACATTACTTGGCACAGGTGATGATGTCTCAAATGACAGCACAAATACTTACTATCAAACCGTGACAGGTCACCCTTGGGTACTGCTTGTTCCTTCTGTATGGACACACCCACATGAATATATCGATATATTACTTGCTTACCCACAAATGCAATCATGGGCAGAAAGTGGAGGTACAACCAACTTCATTTGGTATACCGACCCTGACACTAATTATTGTTGGCGATGCTAATAACGGATAGTAAATAGTTGGTTAATACCCAAGCCTAGGTTAACTCCTAGGCTTTTTGGTTTTTGCATCACGAATAACCACATAAAAAGTAACTATAAGATGACTAAAGGTAAGTTCAATGTTATTTTGGTTTTTTTCATGTTATTCATTTATAGGTAATTTGATGACAGACAGCGCAGCGCAGTTAATTTCATTAGTAAACGACAAAGGTGAATACACTTATGTTAACAATCATTATTGTGACGCATTAGGTTATGCACAAGACGTATTATTAGGAAAGAATAGCCGAGAACTGAACTCGTCAACCATGCCTTCATCCGTGATAGAAGAAATAAGAAAAACCTTGGCACAAGGCTTCTCTTGGCAGGGGATTATTTGTAAAACAACAAACAAAGATAATGATGTTTGGTTTGATATCTTCATTACCCCGCAATTTGAAAATGGCAGAATAGTTGGTCATCAAGAAGTCGCTACACCTGCGACACCGCAAATGGTAAGCCGAGCAAGTAATGTATACAAAAAACTACAAGGTAAAGGGCTACTATTTGAGTTTACGCGTACTCAACGCTTTATCCTGTTAACCTTAATCAGTCTTGTCTCACAAGTCTTTATCTACAACTATTTAGGTTTCGCAGCCTCCGTTATTGCCTTTTTTGCCGCGGTGACACCAATGCTTGTATTCTGGCAAGACATCATCCCAATGGCACAAAAAGCGCAACGTATGCAATCCACGTTTGATAGTGTCAGCCGCCAAGTATATTTTGGTAAAGGGACCGCCAGCGTCTTTGATTTTAATATGGGACTTTTAAAAACGAAAATAAAAGCCATTTTAGAACGTACTTTAGATTCAACTAAGCCAGTACAAAACGTGATTAACACGGTCTCACTCGGTGCAGAGAAAATCAGAACGAACTTGGTGAATCAACAACAAGAGTTAACCGAAGTAAGCACGGCTATGTCACAAATGCTCACCTCGACGGATGAAATTGTACGTAATAGTGTCGAAACATCAGATGAAATTAGCGCCACTTTTAAACTGTGTGAAATGGCCCAAGATGGGATTAACACAACCACCATTGACATTAAACAATTAGCCAATGAAGTGGAGCAAGCATCGACTGCCGCAGACAAACTCAATACCGAAGCGCAAAATGTGGGCAGTTTGATGACCGACATTCAAGCTATTGCTGACCAAACCAACCTTTTGGCGCTGAACGCTGCGATTGAAGCTGCGCGAGCAGGTGAACAAGGCCGTGGTTTTGCAGTGGTGGCAGATGAAGTTCGCACCTTGTCATCACGCACACAAGATACTGCAGAACACATTCATTCTAGCTTATCGACCATGCTAGAAACAATTAATGACTGGCTCATTATGATGAAAAAAAATAAAAACAATGCCGATCAATGTGTCGAGAAAGCAGAACAATCAGATCAAGCCATTGCCATCATTCATGAAAAAATGCAGCAACTGTCACACCTATCGATGCAGATTGCTACGGCAGCTGAAGAGCAAAGTATGGTATCAAATGAGATCAACAACCACGTTATCGATATTAAGCAAGGTTCAGAGCTGAACTGGCAACATACCGACACCGTGGTGACACAAATGGATGAGTTGAAAACCGATATTGATACGATCAGTAACTTGGCTAAAACTTTTATTCCAGCCAACTAAAGGTGTATTACTTTAAACGGTTATCTCCATTTATAACCGTTTAAAACCGATGTGTCGCAAATGACATCTAAAACAATACTAATGCTATTGCCATTTTCAGCGAGATTATTCGCAACGTCTACCGAGGACTGTAGCTGTTCAGCAAGCGCATTAATCGAATGGCTAACATGGTGAATGGTCGCTTTACCTTGTAATACTGATTTATTCGCTTCTTCAGCAGAATTGGCGGCAACATTACGAAGGTGCGACTTCAACAATTCCAAACGTGTATTAATAGAGTAAGAAATGGATAATTACACTCAAATTTGGTCTGATACTTAACATCTAGTCGGGTTAAAAAATCCTTCTCATTTCGACGTAACTGCAACATATCAACTTCACTTCTTTTCACTAATACTAATGTCTCATTCAACATTGCGATATTGTTAAACGGGTATACCTCCCCTCACTAAAAGGTATATCAGATAGGCTTTATAATATTTAGTGGTTTGTTGTTTTCAATAACAGATCGCAATAAATCGATTAAGACTAATGGTTGAGGCACAGGAAAAAAATACCGACTTTAGTTGTATAAACAAATTAGAAATATTTGCTAAAGGAGAAAAACGAGAAAATCAACCTATCCCTTAAGGGTTGATAAATGAAAATACACATACATTATTTTTATATGGGTGTATTACGGTGCAATTTATCCGATCCAGATAACAATAAATTTTGTAAGATTAAACTAAACTTTAGGCCTCGATATTCTCAACCCAAGTTGTAAAGCCTTTATGTATTACGATAAATTCACCGTCCAACTAGCGACACCTTCAGATGAACCTGATTACCTCATCATCCTAGTCGGAGATGAAAAAGGCATTAGCCAGCTATTGATTGATAATGACACCAAAGAGATTAACATTGATACCGAGTGGCAACACTCCAGTACTTTTTTTAATGACGCGAAACAACAACTACGTGAATACTTCAATAATGAACGCCACGTTTTTAAGTTAGAATTAAACCCTACCGGTACCGTATTTCAACGTCATGCCTGGCAGCAATTAACTAAAATACCGTATGGCGAAACACGCCGTTATAAGGACATTGCAGCGGGATTGGGTAATCCAAATGCATCAAGAGCAGTAGGTATGGCTAATAACAAAAATCCTATCCCGATTATAATTCCGTGCCACCGAGTGATTGGCGCGAATAAGAAACTAGTGGGTTATGCTTATGGCTTGGAATTAAAACAGCAACTACTCTCACTCGAAAAAGAGAGATAATCAACGCACTTGCTGTTACCAACGAATAAAGTACCAGCAAGCGACTACAGCGCAGTGTTACTGTAATCTGATATTAAGAGATGTAATCATGTTGCTGTACACAGTCCACTAATAATTTAGGCTTTAGCTTTCTCAGACTGGAGCGAATAATAGTCCGCGCTTTTTCACGAGAAATGGATAAACGCTCACCAATTCGTAACAAGCTCAATGGCTCCTCGCCTGTTAACCCAAACCGTAATTCAACGACACGACGCTCACAATCTGGTAAATTTTCTAATAACGTTAAAAGATAATTCCGCGTGCTACCACCTTCAATCTCTTCACTCGGTGTACTTACCGATTCGTCTTTAATGATATCAACAAGTGTTGTGACTGAATCAATCCCAGTAATAATCCCTTTGTCTAGGCTTAATTCATTGAAATAATGTGACATGATTTCCATTACCTCATCTACATCTGTTTCGAGTACCTTGGCAATCACAACCAAATCGTTATCACAGCTAACATCTAGTCCGAGCTCTCTGGCAACCTTAACAATGCTTTTGTACATTTTACCAACATGAATGGGGATGCGAATGGTACGAGCACTATTCATGATACAGCGCTCAATATTATTTTTTATCCACCAAATAGCATAAGTAGAAAAACGATAGCCTTTATCCGCATCAAATTTTTCAACCGCACGAATTAATCCAGTGTTCCCTTCTTGAATGATATCGACTAAAGGAATAGCGCTATACTGATAACGTTTAGCAACGCTGATCACTAAGCGTAGGTTGGCTTCAATCATACGATTTTTAGCGCGTAAGTCCCCTTTACCGACAGCGACTGCAACTTCATATTCTTCTTCTTTTGTCAGCAACGTGCTGTTTTTATTCACTTGTTGCATATACGCATCTAACGCATTTGATTCGTGAGATAATTCCATTTTTCAGTCCTATAAAGTCTTAACGGCTTAACCTTATGTAAATATTTCGGTCTAATACTGTCATCAATCACATTATAAAATCATTAGAACACTCAAAAGCATTAATAACTAGGTACTCATAATGTAATAATAAAATAATGCGACAAGCTTTCACGTTTATGTGCAGTACTTCAAATAATACTGATCAAAAATACCTAATCAGCTCAATTGGCATTGACAAAGCTGTTGTTGATTACATAGCATTTCATTTGTAAGCGACTGATACTAAAAGATAAAGCAACATCACTAGCTATAATATAAAGTTACCGCTAACTTATGCAAATTTACATCTAGTTATACTCGATTAATGGTATTAGCAGACGTATAATGATAAAAAAGAAGTAGCATAAGGATGATAATGCAATTTTCAACACTAGGTAGTAGCGGTTTGTCTGTGTCCCGAGTCTGTTTAGGCAGCATGACGTGGGGGGTTCAGAATAACCAGCAAGATGCTAATCAACAAATTGAATACGCGTTATCACAGGGCGTGAACTTTATTGATACGGCTGAAATGTATGCCGTGCCACCATCGGCAGAGACCTATGGTAAAACAGAGACTATTATTGGGAATTGGCTAGCAGCCAACCCGCATCGTCGTAAAGACATAGTATTAGCGACTAAGATTGCAGGTCCCGGATTGCCTTGGGTACGTAACGGTGGACCGATTACCGGAGATGCTATCGTTCAGGCCGTTGATGCCTCGTTAAAACGTTTACAGACCAGCTATATCGACTTATTCCAGCTCCACTGGCCAAACCGCCCTAATCCGCACTTTAGTCAGCACAGTCCCAATAAGATCCGCTTTAGTAATATCAATGCGGCCGACCATACCGCACAAATGCTTGATATTTTACAAGGGTTAAAACATTGTGTTGATACAGGTAAGATCCGCTTTTGTGGTTTGTCTGATGATACAACATGGGGAATTAATACTTATCTTAAGCTCAGTGAACAATATGATCTGCCGCGTATGGTTTCAATTCAAAATGAATTCAGCTTATTACACGCAAAAGACTAGCCCTATTTAATCGAAAACTGCGTACATGAAAATATCGCCTACCTACCTTGGTCTCCGCTGGCGACAGGTATGTTATCAGGAAAATATTTAAACAATGCCCGACCTGAAGGCAGTCGCTGGACATTCTCACAACGCAATAAATTATACAGAAATACTGAAGATGCCCACCTTGCGACAACAGAGTATGTAGACATTGCCCACCAGCATGGCATCACGCCCGCGCAATTAGCCTTAGCCTGGTGCGATCAAGTTGATGGTGTAACGTCGACGATTATTGGCGCGACAACACTTCCTCAATTAAAAGAAAACATCAGAGCCTTTTCAACACAGCTAACACCACAAGCATTAACAGATATTGAATCGGTATTAAAACGTTATCCAGCACCATTTTAGTCTCATTCAGGGGGGAAAGTTAACGGTCACTTTATCCCTTGAGTTTTCGACTAAGCGTTCAATAGGCCAGTTAAAACGCACGGTATTACTACAGCCTACGACGGTTATTAAAGTAAGTGCTAACATTGAATGACGTAGTGCTAACACTGAATATCGTAATGGACCAGAATAAGCCATTGTTTATCACCTCAATTAAACTGAAGCAAGTATAAATAATGGAAGGTTAAGATAGGGTTAAGTTGGGTAAGTAAAACATAATAAACACAGTTATATATGCTTATAACATATCGTTTAACTGACAAAAAATTACTGTAAAGATTGTAAAAGTGAGATCTAATCAACTAAAAATACACACTGAAGACGTATAATTAAAACTACCTCCAAATAAGGATATAAGGAATCAAATATGCCATTTGTTAACATCAAACAATCATTCTCTGAATGGCAAGAGCGTCTAAATACGCTCGCCAATCATTCAGGCTTACATTCAATCCTGATTATGGAGTCAAAACCCGACACGATGGAAGTTGTCGTTGCTAATGAACAACCTATTTATAACGTGGGAGACTGTGGTCCTAAAAGCCGACAGCCTGGTTGTCATGAGTTGTATTGCGAACGTGTTGTAGATACAGCACAACCGGTATTTATCCCAGATGCAAGTATTGATGATGAATGGAAAGGCAACGAAGATTACGTGAAGTTTAATCTCGGTGTTTACCTTGGGTTTCCACTGATGGCTAAAGGAGTTGTCGTCGGTACAATCTGCGCCTTAAATGATAAAACATTTGATTTTAACGAAGGCTCACCATCAGTATGCAGTGAGTTAGTGCAATTAAAAGCGGATATCGAATTAGCATTCTAATGATGCTCAACGTTAGCAGCCTAGATTATGTTGCTAACGTCCTTATTAACATCCCTGATAAATCCGCATCCAGCCGCAACAGATTCCCCCATATTTACACGGCAAACAGTTGTATTAATGTCACCTTGTTCACGATACTGGTAAATCATCCTATTTATACATTAATTTAGCTTATAATATCATTTCGTATTAATCCAAGGTATATTATTGAAATAACTAACTTTATAGTCTCTGAAATATAACAAAAAGTAATAAAGCTGTTCCTGATTTAAGCTAACTACTATTTATCGGTTAAAAAACAACTAAAACAAAGCTAAATGATTAAATTCAATAGGTTTTTTTAGTAAGTGTGTAGTATGCTGCCTAATTCATAAATGAATAGCGCATTCAGCACTTAAGATGAAAATAATTCTCGTTACTGTTTGTTATTAATCAATAAAATTGAGATGATATTATGGATTTGATCCCCTCTCTATTACAACAAATGTGTGTTTACCTCGTGTTCGCTTATCTACTCAGCAAAACACCTATTTTCATGCCCCTATTAAATATATCTTCACGCTGGGAACATAAGCTTAGCTGTTATTTATTATTTTCGGTGTTTTGCATCATGGGCAGTTATTTTGGTTTACAATACCAAGATGCAATAGCGAATACCCGAGCAATTGGCGCTGTGATGGGTGGGCTATTTGGTGGCCCTATTGTCGGATTAGGCGTCGGCATGACTGGCGGTATGCACCGTTATTTTATGGGCGGTTTTACTGATCTCGCTTGCGCTATTTCGACATCCGTAGAAGGTTTGATTGGTGGTTTGTTACATGTCTATCTGTTACGTAAAAACAAAATTAACGACCTATTTAAACCACAAGTCATTTTTCTCATTACCTTGATTGCAGAACTAACACAGATGGCAATCTTACTCGCTGTCGCCAAACCTTACGAACAAGCATTAACATTGGTCAGTCAAATAGCACTGCCTATGATCACTGCAAACACGATTGGCGCCGTCTTATTTATGAGTATTATCGAGGATAGAAAATCTATTTTTGAAAAGTATTCAACCGCATTTTCACAACGCGCATTAAGAATTGCAGATCGCAGTGTCGGTATCCTTAATCAAGGCCTTAATACCGAAAGTGCGAGAACCATTGCAAACATTATTTATGAAGAAACAAATGTCGGTGCGATAGCGATTACAGATAGACATAATATTTTGGCATTTGTTGGTATCGGTGAGCGACATCATAAAGCGAACGTGCCCATTTCAGATTACATTCAGCAAGCGATTAATGAAAACCACATCATAGATCTCAACAGTACAAGTATCTATCGCTGCCCTATTGATAACAAATGCCGATTAGGGTCAGCATTAATCTTGCCGTTACGTAATGGTAACAATGAGGTCGTAGGCACAATCAAATTCTACGAACTACACCGAAAGCTAGTGTCTAATATCAATATATCGATGGCAAAGGGGATCGCACAATTACTGTCAAGTCAGATATTACTTGGTCACTACCAGCAGCAACAAACACTATTAACACAAGCAGAACTTAAATTATTACATGCTCAAGTTAACCCACATTTCTTATTTAATGCGCTAACAACAATCAGTGCCGTGACGCGCCGTGAACCAGATAAAGCCAGGGCTTTGATCCAGCACCTTTCACAATTTTTCCGTAGTAACCTTAAACAGAACATTGAATCGGTGACCCTGCGTGAAGAACTATCTCACGTAAACGCTTATCTAACCATTGAACAAGCCAGATTAACAGATAGATTAACGGTCAATATTAATATCGACCCAGATTTAATGGATATAAGACTACCGAGTTTTACCCTACAACCCCTCATCGAAAATGCCATTAAGCACGGCATTTCAACTATGTTAGGGTCAGGTAAATTAGAGATATACAGTAAAAAAACAGCCAAAGGGACGCTTATTTTTGTCACCGACAATGCAGGTACATTTGTCACAACAGAAGAAGATACAAAAGGTTTAGGGCTGAAAATAGTAGATAAAAGACTAATTAATCATTTTAATGAAAGTTCAAGTCTACAGATTTCAAGCATAGCAAATAAGCTAACTCAAATATCGTTTTTGCTACCGATAAGCACGATAACAATTAATAATAAGGAACACTAGCTCATGCTCAATGCTATCGTCATTGACGACGAACAGTATGCTCGTGAAGAGTTAATCGAATTATTACATGAAACCAAACAAATTCGAGTAATTCAACAAGCAGAAAATGCAATCGAAGGCTTGCAACTCATTAACAAATTAAAGCCCGATATTATATTTTTAGATATTCAGATGCCACAGATTACGGGCATTAAAATGCTCTCGATGCTTAATCCTGACAATATGCCTAAAGTTGTGTTTTCAACAGCATATGATCAATATGCTTTACAGGCTTTTGAAGAGAACGCTTTTGATTACCTACTTAAGCCTATCGATCCCGCACGCTTACAAAAAACGGTAGACAGGTTAATCAAGTCAGCTGCACAGCAGAACGACTCTGCGATAGAGGAGCATAAACAGTTGGCGCAAGTTCCTTGCATTGGTCACAACCGTATTCTCATTATAGCCACTGAAGATATTGAATTTGCATACAGCGGATTATCAGGTGTGTACATTAATACTGCTCAACAAGAAACAACGAGCCAATTAACATTGAAAGTACTAGAAGAAAAGACCCCTTTAATTCGCTGCCATCGTCAGTACCTTGTTAATCTTAAAGCAATTAAAGAGATCCAACTATTGGATAATAGTTTAGCCGAAATCGTGACGACAAGTGGTAAAAAGTTACCCGTAAGCCGCCGTTACCTAAAACTATTAAAACAAAGCTTTGGTATTGTATAAAACATCCGGAGTTAAAGTGCAAAAAAATAGCCTTACCACCAAAGTGAGTAAGGCCATTTTATGCTAAAGACTGAATATAAAGAAACATTACTTAATGTGTAGAAGCACTTCTTTCACCCCCTGCCAGGCTGATCTATATCCAATCTCCTTTGCATCCCTGTCAGCAACAGCGCTGTACGAGTTTAGTTGATGAGCGCAAGCCACCAAAAAAAATACAACAAACTCATATAGATCTCCTTATTTATATGGGCGTAATTTTAGTAAGATATAGCTATATTAATAGTGTTGATTATGTCAGTGGTTGTATGGCAATTTAAGTGGCCGATGTTACCGGTAAAATTGTTCATTTATTGAAATAAATGGTCACAGCTCACATTAAGTAACAGGTATAAAAAAGCCCTTAATCATTATGACTAAGGGCTTAATGCAAAATAGGGTCAACGTTATTTAATTAAATGACGGTCACTATAAATTAAGCACAACATTTTTTGTATTTTTTACCACTGCCACATAAGCAAGGATCATTACGGCTAGGCATTTTTTCGAATACAGTTGTTTTTGGCTTATTTAACATACCGTCTAAATCACGGGTGTTTTCTTCTTTTTCTGCATTTATTTCAATGTTCGCAACTAATTTAGTGTCAGCTAAAATCGCTTCAATTTCAGTTTTACGCTCTGGTGTTTGCACGGTCAAATTTAAAGGTAACTCGTCAGTCCCAAGCTTAATATCACGTTTAGTGTTATAGCCAGATTTAACGTGATTTAATCTCGCGTCAATACGACCTTTGAAAAACATTTTAGACATCTGCAGTTCCTAATTTTTAGATATTCTCAATTCAGCTGGCTCTTATACTATAAAAATGCCATGTTTTAAACAATAAGCCACTTAATTAATTAAAACCACACATAAACATAGTCTATATGGCTAAAGGTTTCGTTATTAATGCCGTTAATTAAAGTATAATGTTAAACAGTAATTATAATAATTCAAATTAAAGTGCTGATTATTACTCAAATCCAGTAATTTTTACATTTGAATTCTCTTATCGACAGGCTAGGACAATACCCTAATGAATTTCAGTCAATTTAGTATCAAGCAAAAACTGATCATCACTATGATTAGTGCCGTTATTACCGCGACCTTACTCGTCGGCTTCGTGAGTCAAAACCTAGCTAAAGACGTCATTGAAACACGCTTAACCACTTCTGAACTGCCCGCTAAATTAATGCAGATCCGTAACCAGGTTGATAAAGAGATATCAAGCTTACAACAAGCAGCCCAGCAACTGGCGAGTAACCAGTTTATGCTTGAGTTATTGCAAACGGAACGAACCCCTGCGCAAGAAGCCCAGCTTGTGCAAGTACTAAATGATGTAAAAAGCCAATATCAGCTTATTGATGCTTCCTTTGCTAACCGCAAGACTGGTGACTATTGGAATCAAAACGGGTTTTTACGTCAACTTAACCAGCAACAAGATAGCTGGTTTTTCGACTTTACCAACAGTAATCAACAGCAGTCTGTGAGTGTATTTAGAGAAAGTAACGGTGAGATGAAACTCTTTATTAACTACCAGCAACGTAGTGGGCAAGGCATGTCAGGCCTGTCAAAATCTCTCGATGAAATGGTCGACTTTATCAATCAATTTAAGCTAGAGCAGAGTGGTTTTGTTTATCTGGTGGATGCAGCAGGCATGATCCGTTTACATAATGACAATGCGCTTATGGGTAAGACCAGCCTAGTCCAACAATATGATAGCAAAGTAGCCACTACCCTATTGCAAAAAACAGCTTTCAATCTAGCAGATACGACTATTTCAGGTCACGACACATTAATTGCCAGTAGCTATATCCCATCAATGGATTGGTATGTGATAGCTGAGTTGCCAACCGAGGAAGCATTCGCCAGCTTAGCGCAAGCCAATAACAAGATCATGTTATGGACATTTGTAATAGCCCTTGCTTTTACTTTCATCGCAATCTGGTTAGGTAACAACATTACGCGTCCAATTCAACGTATCGCAGATGTGTTTGCTGAACTTGGTAATGGCGACGGTGATCTGCGTCAGCGTATTGATATTCAAGGACACGATGAAATTGCGCAATTGTCATTAGGCTTTAATAGTTTTATTACTAAGATCCACGATTCAATGCAAGAAGTATCTCGCACTGGTGAAGCCCTCCAGGAAGCCGCAGCAGAAGTGGCTGGCCAAGCGCAAATCACGTTAGATAATAGCCATAACCAACGTGACCGCACCTTTTTGGTCGTGACTGCAATTAATGAAATGGGCGCGACAGTTAACGAGATCGCTAATAACGCATCTGCGGCAGCCGTTGAAGCCCAGAATGCAGAAGCTGAAACCCGAGATGGTCAACATGTTGTAACCCAAGCTAGTAGTGTTATTAACCAGCTTGCAGGTGATGTGGATGAAGTTAGCCAAGTTATCGACTCATTAGCTAATAATACTCAGGCAATTGGGGGTATCTTAGAGGTGATAAGCAGCATTTCAGCACAGACGAATCTACTGGCCCTTAATGCAGCGATCGAAGCGGCACGTGCGGGTGAACAGGGGCGTGGCTTTGCCGTGGTAGCGGATGAAGTACGTAATTTAGCAAGCCGTACTGATCAATCTACCAACGAAATTCAAACCATGATTGATAACTTACAAAATGAGGCCAGCAGCGCAGTAGCAGCTATGCTAAAAAGCCGAGAGTTAACCACACAGGGTACAATCGCGACAACTGATACCTCGACAGCACTCGTGTCTATTGGTGAGCGGATTGGCCATATTTCGGACATGAACACACAAGTCGCAACAGCAACAGAAGAACAATCAACAGTGGTCAATGAAATCAATCAAAACATCGTTGAAATTAATGATATCACTCAGTGCACAGCAGATACTGCAGAAGGCTTAGCGAAGTCAAGTCATGCATTACGCGATCTTTCGATGCGTCTTGGTGATATGGTCGGCGTATTTAAGTTATAGCGGACTAGCTGAATCTAAATATTAAAATACCGCTTAACATTAGCGTTACGCGGTATTTTTTGTTAAATGACTTTGAGTGTCGCAACTAATTCCTTGTTACGCACTTCAATTGACTCTAGAACAGCTTTAATCATATTTTCTGTTAAATCATCTTTGAGCTTGTATATTGGCATCTGATTAAGAACAGGATTTACCACTTGCTCTGCCATTTGGATCACTTGTGGTGCAAACAAGTCCGGCATGCCTTCCACCTTCACTTCACGCACCTTCATATTTGTTACGTAGAACGCTGATTTTTCGGAATTATAACTCAGTGAACCAGTTAGTCGCGTATAACCACGGTATTCTAACCCTGCCATTAATAGTTTAACATTTAATTGCAGCTCAATTTCATTCTTATCTTTCGCTAACGCGAGTACAGGCTTACTCAGTTCAACCGTCAGAAATGAAGTTTTTCTCACTAGCGGCATGACACTCGAGACCTTCTCTTGCAAGTCTGCTTCGCTAAACTTTACCGTCAACGCCTGTACGGGGAATGCAAATGAGCACATTAATACCACGGTAATAATTAACTTATCCATACATATTTTCATTATTTAACACTCTCTACTTCGGAACTATTATCTACTTCGGTATTATTCTGCACTGCGCCACTAAAACCAACGCGATTATCACCGACTGAATAAGCGACAATTTGGCTAAGTTCTTGCAAACTGTAACCCGAGTCTAGTCGCCATTGGTTAAAGGTATTTTGGATCGTGGTTAAACTACGTTTTGTCATAAGCCCACCATCGATGAGTTGATGACCACGGAAATAAGCTTCAACGTCACTGCTCAAAATAAATGTATCTTTACCTAATCGACGCAATGCATACGGGCCAGTATTACCGCCTAAACGACTGCCGTGTTTTTTCATATATTGCCACAAGCCCACGATATCATCAGCAGGCCATTGTGCTAACCACTTAGCAACAGAGCCATGTTCGTCACAGATCTCTTTGAGCCACATAGCATTATCACGTACTGTCTTTACTTTGGTATAGTTACGAATGATTTTAGTATCAGCCGCTTTACGCTCTAACATATCATCAGGCATTAAGATCAGCTTATCAATATCAAAGCCCCAGAACACCTCTTCAAATCCATCCCACTTAATTTCAATAATTCGCCATACAAAACCTGATTTAAAGATAGCCCGAGTAAACTCAGCCAGCACATCTCTGTCAGGTACACTGACAAGCTCATCGTTTGTCAGTGGTTGAGATAATAAATACGCTAACGCCTGTTCTCCGCCTTTACGTTCCGCAGCTCGGTGATATATTTTGTCGAATGATTCCATGAATATTTATAACCTGTATCAATATATGCCTGTAGTTTATCGCAATTTTGATCGGCCCAACAATGCTAAAAATCAATTACTTTCATTTACAGCTTAATTTTAAATAGAGTAAATAAAGCCCCCTTTAAACGAAAGTGTAATCGACCGACAATCATTAACATGTCAACATTAAATTTCATAACGACACCCCATCACTTTGTTACTTAACAAATTTAGTGATAGGATCAAGGATATAAACCTAAATATACGTTCATTAAATTTAATTATTAGGAGAGCTTATGCACCTGCAGATTAATCAACTTAATTGGTCTGTTACCCATAAAGCCATTTTAAAAAATATTAATCTGACAGTTAAACATGGTCAATTCGTCGGTTTAATCGGCGCCAACGGCTCAGGTAAATCATCGCTACTACGTTGTGCTTATCGTCTTTATCGACCAGATTCAGGACAGATATTATTAAATCAAGTAAACATACATAGCTTATCTGCAAAATATTTTGCTCAACATGTCGCTGTCGTATTACAAGAAATACCAGCTGAATTTGGGTTTACAGTCAAAGAAGTTATAGCGATGGGGTTAACACCTCACTGTGGATTATTTTCAAATCCAGGGGCATATCAGGATGACATTGATGATGCATTGCATAAAGTTAATTTAACTGCAATTAAAAACCAATGTTTCGACCAATTATCGGGTGGTGAAAAACAGCGCTGTCTATTAGCGCGAGCCTTGGTACAAAAACCGCAGTTACTCATTCTCGATGAGCCAACAAACCACCTAGATATTCATTATCAATATGAACTGTTAGACCTTATCGCGTCACTCGGTATTTCAGTATTATGTACTTTGCATGACTTAAACATTGCCGCACGTTATTGCGATCATTTATACCTAATAAATAACGGTGAAATTGTAACACAAGGCTCACCAAGTCAAGTGCTAACGCAACATACGCTTCAGCAGTATTTTGCGATGGATGCAATTGTTCATCAGCACGATGATAACGACACCCCCTATATTCGTTATTTAGCACCGATTAAATCAAAACCCTCCTCACTTCATAAAAATATATACTAAAGAAAGAGTTAAAAATGAACACAACAAAAATATTTTGCTCAAAATTAACAAAAATTGTATTCATTGCCCTATTGATGCCCTCTATATCAAGGGCAGCCGTATCTATTGACGTATGCGGTGACAAGGTTGATTATCCAAACGTTCCAACACGTGCAGTTGCCAATGATATTAACATGCTTAATATCATGCTCGCTCTAGACCTAAAAGACAATATGGTCGCCTACTCTGGAGTCTCAGCATACAACAAGATATCGCCAAAACTTGCTGCTCAAATTATAAATTTACCAGAGGTAGCATCAAAACAGCCCACTGTAGAAAATTTACTCAATATCGATGCAGACTTTTTCTTTTCCGGTTGGAATTATGGCATGCCTGTGGGCGGTCCGACTACGCCTGCATCCTTAGCTAGATTTGGCATTAAAACTTATCTAATCAAAGAGTCTTGTGCACACGTACAAAATAAGGCAAGTACCAGCTTAGAAGATACATTTTACGACATCATGGCATTAGGAAAAATATTCGATATTGAAACAAGGGCAAAGACTTTAATTTCATCTTTTAGACAGCGTTTATCTGCCATAAAGCAACAATTGAAGGGGGTCAATAAAACCACTGTATTCGTTTATGATAGTGGCATAGAAAAGCCATTCACAGCAGGTGGATTAGCGACACCGAATGCGATTATTGAAGCGGCAGGTGGTACTAATATTCTCCATGATTTAGCCGTAAGTTGGGGCTCAGTCAACTGGGAAACCGTTGTAAACGCTAACCCTGAACATATCGTGATAATTAACTATAATTCGTCCAAAGCTGAAGACAATATTGCCTTCTTAAAACATTTTCCTATCACCGCAAATTTAACCGCTGTACAGCAAAACCGTTTTACTATTATCGATTATACAGCTGCGACACCGGGTGTTGAGAATGTAGGTGCTGTTGAACAATTAGCCCATGATTTACACCCAGAGCGTTTTAAATAAATGAGTAATCTACTTCACAACAAAACCCTAAGCGCCGGATTACGACAAGATACCCAAGAGCAAAGTAAACTATGTCTAAATAAATGCACAATAAAGCTGGGGATTATATTATGCGCATTAGTATGTGTGTTACTTATTTCAATTGCAGTCAGTACAACATTCGGCTCAAGTGTTCTTAAAATACAAACAATTACATCTATTATAATCAATAAGCTAATACCAGACAGCATCAACGTGATTTGGAGTAAAGGACAAGAATCTATTGTTTGGTTTATTCGCCTACCGCGTATTCTGCTTGCGGTACTAGTCGGGGCAGGCCTAGCTCTAGTTGGTACTTGCTTACAGGCCGTAACCCGTAACCCTATGGCGGACCCTTATTTATTTGGTGCTTCGGCAGGCGCATCACTCGGAGCAGTATCTGTGATTTTATATGCAGGTACCTTTGTAACATCATTTAACAACACTTTTAATATACCAATTGCGGCATTTATTGGGGCATTTTCTTCGATGTTAATGGTTTTATATTTAGCAAAAAAAGGATCATCATTATCCCAACACAAGCTGATTTTAAGTGGCGTAGCTATACATTTTATGTTGATGTCTATAACCAATTATTTGATCTTTTCTGGTGACCAAAAAATAGCGGGATCCGCTATTTTTTGGATGTTAGGAGGTTTAGGTGCTGCGCAATGGTCGCAACTCATTTATCCTCTGCTAGCATTGTGTTTTGCATTACCAATCATGCTGTCTTGGGCTAATTCGCTCAATGCAATTATGGCCGGCGATGAAACAGCCATAACCCTTGGTGTTAACGTAAACCGCATGCGTTTTATGGTATTTTTATTGTGTGCAATACTGACAGGTACCATGGTGGCATTTAGTGGTGCAATCGGATTTGTCGGTTTAATGGTTCCACATATCGTTCGAATCTTTGTCGGTGCCGATAACAACAAAGTATTACCAATCAGCGCATTAGTAGGGGCTTTGTTATTAGTTTGGGCTGACGCCCTTGCCCGCACGATAATTGCACCGCAAGATTTACCCGTTGGTATCGTAACATCCGTTATTGGAGGTGCTTTCTTTATCTATCTAATGGCAAAAAAATAACCTTATTTTGATGTGGTTTATAACATTATATAAACTACATCAAAAACATAGCAACAGGCTCGAGATTGACTCTGAGTGACAATACAAGATTATTCAGGTTTAGCCTATCTTGCTCGGTAACCGTCCAGTGATAGCCCATACCAAGCGTAATCGCAGAGTTTAAGTGGTATTTAGCGCCGATTTTGAATGCTGTAGAGTTATAGATTGATTGAATGGCATCAACCTCATGATCGAGATTTACCAGGTCGTATGAAACGTTAAAATCGATTTCATATTCAGGTGAGTCTGAATAGGTTATACCGAGTACAGGAGATGTGAGTATCGCGACATTTTTATCTTTTTCTTGCCCTTCGATGCCAGCAACTAACGCATTCACACCGAGGTTAATCGAACCGTACACTTCAATAGACTCGTTCACTTTCAGTGTTTTGGCCAAACCAAGTACAAAGTCCGTTGATTCTGCCGATGCGCCACTGACTTCTGATATGTTACTTTTTTTATCAATTAATGTTTTGAAATGTACATTTTCCGACATTTCATTTTCGGTATTAAGCGTCCATGTCTTTTCAGCATAACTCAATTCAATATTGCTATGGTAAAAAGATTCCGCTGCAACTAATGGGCTTAAAGTAACTAAGCTCACTGCAGATAAAACAAATTTAATCGACATCAATGTCTACTCTTTTGATTACATTAAGATATAACCTATTATCGGCAAGTAGAACCATTACTCCAGTTTAAATTACAAAAAAGCGCCACTTAATGAAAAATATGGCGCGTATATTCTCGAAATTTTATTTATGCCAGCGTTTAAATATCAGTGATGTATTAATCCCACCAAAAGCAAAGTTATTACTCATCACTACGTCAGTGTGGATCTCACGGCCTTCACCAAGAATATAATCAAGATCGCCACATTCAGGCGCGATATTATCTAAGTTGATTGTCGGTGCGAACCAGTTGTCTTGCATCATGTTGATTGATGCCCATGCTTCAATTGCACCACAAGCGCCAAGGGTATGACCTAAATAACTCTTTAATGAACTGATTGGTTTTTTACCTAGCGCATTAGCTGTGGCGTTGGTTTCTGCAATGTCACCTCGGTCCGTCGCTGTACCATGGGCACATACATAACCAATTTCGGCGACGTCAACATTCGCATCTTTAACCGCTTGTTCAATGGTAATTTGCATCGTAGCCGCGGTTGGTTGGGTTACATGCTTACCGTCAGAGTTACAACCAAAGCCAATGATCTCAGCGTAAATAGTCGCACCACGTTCAAGGGCATGTTCCAATTCTTCGAGAATCAAAGTACATGCGCCTTCACCAATAACCAAACCGTCACGATCAGTATCAAATGGTCGTGGTGTTAGCGCTGGTGTATCATTTTTAACACTGGTTGCATACAAGGTATCAAATACTGCCGCTTCAGTAATGCACAACTCTTCGGCACCACCAGCAACCATCAAGTCTTGACGGCCAAATTTAATCGCTTCATATGCATAACCAATGCCTTGTGAACCCGACGTACAGGCCGAACTAGTGGTAATAACACGTCCGGTCAAACCGAAGAATACACCGACATTCACTGGTGCCGTGTGTGACATAGTTTGGATATAACTGGTCGCTGTTACGCCAGACATGTTCCCCGTGTCCATCATGCGGCTAAAATTAACCAGTGGTTCAGTCGAACCAACAGATGAACCGTACGAAATACCCGTGCGACCATCTTTTAATGCTGGGTGGTCTAATAATTGCGCTTGTTCTAACGCCAACTCCGTTGCGCGTGTCGACATTAATGATACACGTCCCATCGAACGAACTTGTTTACGCTTATAATGTGCTGGTTTTTCAAAATGCAGGACAGGTGCTGCTAAGCGGGTATTAAGCCCATCAAGATAATCCCATTCAGGCATCACTTTAACAGCATTTTCACCTTTTTCTAGGCCAGCTTTAAACGTAGCCCAATCGTCACCAAGTGCAGTGACCGCTGACATCCCAGTTACAACAACTCTTCTCATTAGATTAGTCCACCGTTTACAGAAATAACTTGGCGAGTGATATAAGCCGCACAATCAGACATTAAGAATGACACTGTACCCGCCACTTCTTCCGGTTTACCCATACGTTTTAATGGGATCATTTTTTTGATTTCATCGAGAGGTAAGTCATTGGTCATGTCTGATTCGATTAACCCTGGTGCGACACTATTTACGGTGATTTTGCGCTTTGCTAGCTCAAGCGATAATGCTTTTGATGCCGCGATAATACCGCCTTTCGCTGCACTGTAATTCACTTGACCACGGTTACCCATGAGGCCAGAAACAGAGGCCATAGTAACGATACGACCGCCTTTTTTAGCGCGTACCATTGGCATTACCGTTGGGTGGATCACATTGTAAAAACCGTCTAAACCAGTACGGATCACATCATCCCAGTCTTCGCCTTCCATTGATGGAAACGCCATGTCACGCGTAATACCCGCATTACACACCACGCCATAATACGCGCCATGTTCAGCGATATCCGCTTCGATGCTTGCTTTTGCCGCAGCTCTATCGCATACGTCAAATTGTAATAAACTCGTGCTTTGACCTAGTTCAGAAATTTGAGCACAAGTATCCTGCGCAGCTTCAACGCCAGAACGACAATGTACCGTAATATCAAAACCGTCTTTTGCTAATTGCAGTGCGATCGCTTTGCCCAGCCCACGACTTGAGCCTGTTACTAGAATACGTTTACTCATGATTATCCTTTAAAAATTGTGCTGGATCTTGCGGTTGGAATACATTGATTTTAGCTTTTGCTAGCACCGCATCGTCTTCATCTTTTATAACGCAATCAAAAACACACAGTCCTGATTCGTCTTGAATTAGTTTTTTGGCTTCTATTAACAAGGTTTGCGCGACTTTAAATACACCCACTTCGGCGTTATATTTACGAGAACCTAATAGAAAGCCAATTTTCACCTCGCCTGCATCATCCAGAGCATGCGCACCACCATAGGCCGCGATTGTTTGCGCCATATATTCACAGCCGACATAACTTGGTACGCCTTGTTTAGCACTATCAAAGAAAGGTATCGTTGGTGTGATGGTCACTCGGCAACTGACGTTTTCGTCATCATAACTCACCAATTCGTCGAGTAAGATCATCGGTGCGCTATGCGGTAAAACATCCGCTATTGGATATTTTATCACTACTGTAGATTGGTTCACTGCTGTTTTCCTATCACTAAACTGATATTATTACCGCCAAAAGCAAATGAATTGCTCATGCAGGTTTGTAACTTATTCTTAGCCGTACGATCTGCGTTGGCCTTTGCATTCACCAGATTTATCGTAGCAAGGCTGTTATCCACCTCACCATCGCTCACATTGTCTGGCACTTTATGATCTGGGTTATATTCATCATGAAGCAATAACCAGCAAATACCCGCTTCTAATGCACCTGCAGCACCTAATGTATGCCCGGTCATACCTTTTGATGAACCACACAATACCTTACTGCCACAAGCGTTAAACATGGCTTTGGCTTCCATGTCATCATTCTTTGGCGTGCCTGTACCATGTAGGTTTACATAATCTATTTGTGAACCTTGTAACTGCGCTTCAGCCAATGCCGCTTGCATCGCCCGTAATGCGCCCTCGCCTTCTGGATGCGGGGCCGATAAATGGTGGGCATCAGAGGTTTCAGCAGCCCCTAATAATTGAATGCCACCCTGCTCTTTAGTCATGACAAATAATGCAGCCGCTTCACCAATATTAATGCCATCACGATCTGCCGAAAACGGGTTGTTTTGCACAGCCGCCGTTGATGCTAATGCTTTAAAACCATTAACAGTCAATTTTGCTAAACTATCAACGCCACCCGCTATTACCACATCAGCTAAATCTGCTTCGAGTAATGCTTGCCCACTCACTAGGGCTTTACCACTGGATGAGCAAGCTGTCGATATACTGTAAACAGGTCCTTTGGCTTGGCATAAATCAGCAATAAACTGCGCCGTGGTACCCATTTCTTGCATGCTGTAATGGTAACTATCAGGGTATTCACCTGTCGCTATTTTTTGTTTTAATGCTTGCTCGCCGTATTCAATACCCGAGGTACTGGTTCCTATCACTACTGCGATACGTTGTTCCCCAAACTCAGCAATCAAAGGCGCAAGCGTATCGGCAATTTGTAAATAAGCCAACTTACCAAGCTTATCATTACGGGTAAGTATTTTATCGTTAGTATCAGTATCTAAACCGGCTACTATTTTATCAAAAGTTGAATCTGCCACACGACCCACATACTGAGGTTCAGCATTCGGCAACTCGCTATCAAGCACCAAACCACCTCGAAAGCCCTGTAGTAGTCCAGCGGCGACAGATACTTTCGAATCACCTAAAGCACATACCACACCAAAATCTTTTAGACAGATACTCACAGTGACACCTTACTTAATTCTGTTATTGTTATTTGATAATCGCGCAGTAAATGCTTAAGGATATAGCGATTATCGAACTTTTCGACGGTCAAAATAACCAGACCATTTTGCGTTAATATACGCGTCCAATCTGTTGAGATTTGCCCCTCATGATTACTAAATTCTTCTCTAAATGAACCATTTGTCGCCGACTGTAGCTGCGCCAACGGCCAGTTAACCCATTGTAGATCCGCGATCACATAACTGATATCCAATCCAGGTACGGGCACATATTGATTAATCACAGCCTCGTCATTCACGCTCCACAATACATCAAACAGCGGTATACCTGAGGGTGTCATCGCCACCAATTTAATTTGCGTTTCAGTAAACTCAACTTGTGCTAATAAACTTTGGGTTTCACCATTAAACTGCGCTTCAATTAATTGCGTTTTCGCCTGCATCTGTAATACTTCCGGTGGCGCAGTTAATTGTAAGGTGACATTGGGTGCCATTGTCACTAAATGACTTTGTGGCATACTAATACAGCCAGTTAATAACAACACCGTGAATAACATAGCGCTTAATTGCGGTACATTTAATCCCAGTACACGTAATGCAGATAAATGGGCCCACTTCATTTTACTACCTCAATGGTTTTGTCATTTAAATCGTGACCAGTATCTGCACTCTCAACTTGTGCTACTTGCTTTGCACTTAATGGCGCGAGTAGAAACACTAACATAATCCCAAACATAACAGTTAAGCCGAAACTTTCTACCGCAGGAGTCACACTTAAAGCAAGTACACCAAATACTAGCGCAGATGAAATAGCCGATAAAGTTATCGCTAAAACGGTATTACGCTGTAATCCATGCTCTTGATAAAAAATAACATAATCAATGGCTAAGGCGAGAATAAGTAATACCGCTAGTAGATTGAAAATATTAAGATGACCTAAGCTGAGTTGCGTTAATAGCAAGGCGCCGCCAGCACTAACGACAATACTTAATAACCCTAATAAGCCTTGTATCAAGCCAAAACGTAAACACAACACAATCGTCACCACTAATATCGCACCCGCGAACAGTAATAATAACGCTTGGCGATAATGGCTTAATGCCGCAGACACTTCCGCAGGTTTATTATCAATACTCATGTCAGGTTGCGTGGCGATCCATTGCTGTAAGTCAGTATTTAATGCCACCCCTGAGGTTTCAACCCACAAGGCGTGCTTCATCGCAGCTCCCTTGTCTACACTCTCATCTATATTATTGGCATCTTGGCTTTGATATTGATAAATGTACACCGCAGATAGAGGCTGTAATGGACCAGAATTAAACGCATCTAACGTTAACGGCTTAAATTCATCTACCGTATCAGTTAAACCTAAGATTGCTAATCCCTGCTGGAAAACCTGTTGTTGCTCAGCGTCTTTAAGCTGGTCATTATTTACTTGTTGTTTAGCAACAGACGGTAATAAACTGGCAATACTCTTCACCACTAAGTCCGGTTGTTGCTGCTGCTCTGATTGTAAACGTGCTAACAAAACTTCTTGACGTTGTAATAAAGCTTCGCTGTCATCCGCGGTAATCACAATGCGTTGACTGTGTTGGTAGCCCATTAACTTTGCCATCTTGATCTCGTTATCAATCAAAAATGCGGGGCTGGAATTAAGCAACCGAATATCGTCATTAAAATTGATATCATCGAGGACGATCGCGCTGACGAATCCTAAGCTTAATATCACAAAGAGGATACGGCGTTGCTGATGCAATCTTGTTAACCAAATGTTTAGCTTATCAGTTAACGTCCAAACACTTGGCGTCACACTTATTTTGCCACTTAGATTGAAATAAGGCAGTAATAGCAGCACAGTTAAGAGTGCGCCGAACAAACCAAAGATCATGAATACGGCAACTTGACTCAATAAGGATAATGGCGACATGATTAGTGCTGCATAGCCCAATGCAGTCGTGATAAATCCTAAACACAAGGCGGTGCGAATCGATTTAATACCACCAATAGTATTGCTATTGTTACTAACACTGAAACTAACAAAGGCATGAAAACAATAATCAATCACAATGCCAATTAAGGTCACAGCAAAGACTAAAGTGAGTAAATGTAATTGATTAAATAAAGTAACGACTGCCGTTAAGCCATAAACCACCGAAATGGCTAATACCAGTAGCGCCAAATTTACCGGTTTTGCACTGCGAAATACCGCTAAAATCATCAATAACACAGCCAATAATGAGATCACGCCAAAGGTCGACATTTCATATTCAGCCTGCTGACTTGATTCTGCAGTATGGAATAATACCCCGCTGTAAAGCACATCCACATCAAACTTTGTTTTCAACCGTTGGAATTCTGCTTGTAACTGTTGCGAAAATGCTTGAGTTTGCTTCACCGAGAAGCCATCAACATCCACCTTAATCGGCATGATGTAATGTTTTAGCCCATTTTTATTGACGACAATAATGCCCTGTTCAGTTTCAAACGATTGTAACTGGGTTAAACCTGTCGCTAAAAAATCAGCCAAATTCAGTCGCGGGGAAATAGCTAAACTACCACTAACGAACGGATCGCTTACTTGCGTCAGTTTACCTAAGACAAAATTATTAATCGCTTGTGGTTCGGTTAACAAGGCTTGATAGTCATCAGTCATGACACTGTCACGATAAGGCTGATAAAATGCGATAACATCGCTGATATCAGGGACGGTCATTGATTCATTTTCAATGCCACTAAACGACGTAATAGTATTAGCTAATTGGTAATATGCAGGAATAGCTTTTTCACCTGAAATCGCCACTAATACCCGTTGATTAGCTTGTTGGAATAAGGCAGATTTTGCTTGGCTTATATCTTGCTGCTGATTCGCTTGCGCTTGACTGTCTGTCGGTAATAACGACAGAATATTAGTCTCTATTTTCCATTGCCCCCAACCGAGTTGATAACCCGCTAATAGCAATACCACAATCAATTGCAGCAAGTAACATTTAAGTCCAAATCTATTATTGCTGCTATTATTACAGCTACTAAAATTAGAGTTGCTCACGAATAGCCTTTGGCAGTTCATCAACCGCAGTCAAACTAAGCTCAATCTCGGTACGGTTACCAGAGGTTTCAAATAATACTAAATGATCGACAGTATCCTTCCCGCATAGCTCAATCACCCGCATAACTTTAGCTATCACCGCGTCTTTTGGCGTTAACTCAATACAAGTTTGACTTGAAGGTGCTGCTTTTGTTAATGATGTTGTCGCTAAGCTAAATTGGCTTTCTAGCGCCGCAAGATCCCCAGACAATGCACTCATGAGTACGGTTGCAATTGGCGTGGCATTATTGATCTGCTTCTGCTGTTGACGATGGTCGATGGAAAATAGCCCTTCTTCCTTGAGTATCATGGTCGATGCAATTGGTTTACTGGTATGCCAGACAAAACCCAATGCTTGATCTAAAAACAGTTCACCATTGGAGATCACTGGATTCTTCAGTACCGTGAAATACTTTTTTTGCACAAATGTGCCACTGGCTATCGCCAGCGGTTTAAACTGCGATAATAGTACCAGTGGTGCTACAGAGCCTTTAATTTGACCCGAGCTTAAATCTTTAGCATCATCGGCAGCAAACACATTGCCAGCCAATGACAGTAAGAGCAGCAGTCGTAGCCAACTACCCATTCAGTTCACCCTTTAACTTATCAGTAAAGACAGCAGGTGTCACAAATTGCAATTCTTGTGTTTCTAAATCAACAGCTAACTGAATAGTCGATGCTTTAGTCAACTTCTGACCTGTATCTAAGCAGGTGATTACATACTCCATTTTCAAGCGAGATTCCACTTCAACTAAATGTGCATCCACTTTTATCTTCTGAGCATAACGTGCTGAAGCAATATACTTCACGCGCATATCAACAATCGGCCACACGTAACCTGATTGACTCATATCTTCATAGTCATAATTCATTTTACGTAATAGTGCACTACGAGCGACTTCAAAGTAACGTGCATAGTTACCGTGCCACACGACTTGCATCGGATCGCAATCATGAAACGGTACGTCAATAATAACGGATTCTGATAACAGACTATTTTTGCTCATTTATGTATTACCTTGCTTGTATCTTGTATCTTGTATCTTGTATCTTGTATCTTGTATAGAGATTATTGATAAAGCGCCCAACGCTGTGTTTGAATCGCATCAATTGTAAAGCGTAATAGACTTTCCATTGGGCGGTCTTCTACTAAGGGTTCGAAGAAGCTGCAAATGTCGTTATGCATGGCTTGAACAGCGGCAGGTAAGCTTTCTAAATCTAACTCCTTACGTTCAATACGAATACGTAGACCTTGTACTGTCGCCAATAATGTTGTCGCTAATACTTGCTCAGTCAGCTGTAAAACACGCATTGCATCACGCGAGGCAATCGTGCCCATGCTCACTTTGTCTTGGTTATGACATTCAGTCGAGCGTGAGAAAACACTTGCAGGCATAGTCTGTTTTAATGCTTCCGCGGTGTAGGCAGATGCACCAATCTGCATTGCTTTAAAACCGTGGTTAATATAACGGCGTGATTCATCACTCATTGATAAATTTGATGGCAAGCCGTTGCTATATTTGGTATCAACCAAAGACGCTAACTGACGGTCAGCAAGATCTGCTAGGTTAGCAACTGCTGTTTTCATGCTATCCATTGCCATCGCGATATGACCACCGTAAAAATGGCCACCGTGTAATACATGTTCACCTTGGCCATCAATAATTGGGTTATCATTTGCAGAGTTCAGCTCGTTCTCAATCATTTGACGGAACCAAGGCAGTGAATCTTGTAATACCCCGATAACGTGCGGCGCACAACGAATCGAATAACGATCTTGTAAACGGTCAGCATTACGTGGGTGTTCTGCATGATTCAAATCATTACGGATCCAAGTAGCAACTTGTTGCTGACCTGGGTGTGGTTTTACCGAAAATAAGATCTCATCGAAATGATGGCTATTACCTTGAATAGACAGGCTCGCCATGGCAGTAATTCGCGCCGCTAATTTAGCGAGGTAGTTAGCACGATCAAAGGCTAAACAAGCAACGGCTGTCATTACTGCCGTACCATTCATGATCGCGAGCCCCTCTTTAGGTCGTAGCACTAATGGCGTTAGACCCAACTCAGCCATCACTTCACCACTGTTGCGAATCTGACCTTTATAATACACATCACGTTCACCAACTAATGCGCCAGCAACATAAGATAATGGCGTAAGGTCACCACTTGCACCCACCGAGCCTTCTTGTGGGATAGCTGGAACAATATCGTGTTCTAAGTAGGCTGCCAGTAAATGCAGCATTTCCCAGCTTACGCCTGAATAGCCTTGTGCTAAAGAGTTAAGACGGGTAGCTAAAATAGCGCGGCCTTCAACAGTGCTAAATAATTGCCCTAAACCACAACCATGAAAACGAGTAAGGTGTAATGGTAATTCATGTACTAGATGAAGCGGTACTTTTACTGTAACAGAATCACCATAACCTGTTGTTACACCATAGATAACACCATCTTCTTTTAATAAGCTATCTAAGAACGCGAGCGCTGAATCAATTTTATTCGTTAATTCTGGTGCATCACTGATACTGACGTGCTTTTCTTGTTTCGCAATTGCAACGATATCTTCAATCGTTAAACGTGATTCGCCAAACTTAATTGTTGCTTTAGTGGTAGCCACTGACTTCTCCAAACTATTTCTTACGTTCTACTTTATGGTCTTCTTGCCAAAAATCAAAAAAGTTAAACCATTGATACGGGTACAGCAAACAAAAGTATTCTAACCTTTGTGCGTATTGATTAATCAGCTCGCCAATGTCGGCTTGTCTGGTTTTACGTGCAAACTTCAATTTATCTGATACATGTTCGAAAATAAGGCGATATTTGTCACCGTCTTTCAAACAAAACAAATAATACACAGGACATTCCAGCAAAGAAGCTAGAATAAATGGTCCTTGTGAAAACGGCGCTTGCTGACCTAAAAACTCGGCATAAACAACTCGTCCAGGAGACGTCGTACTGGTGCGGTCACCCACAATAACGACCTTCTCACCCGCTTCTACACGTTGTTTTAATAAAATGGCTAAGTCGACACCCACATCAGACACTTGAATGAAGTTAACATTCACATTGGGGTTAATCTTTTGCATTATCTTATTAAACTCAATAGCATGATGAGTAAAGACCAGTACATTAATACGGGTTTTATACTTACCAACACTGAGTGTGCGGCATACTTCTAAATTACCCAAGTGCGAGCCAATAAATACCGCGCCCTTATTATCTTCGAGTAATTTTTTAAATTTTTCATCATAACTGTATTGCACTTGTTCGATCGAAATCTTGCCAGTCCAAGCATCTATCTTATCAAATGCGCCTTGGGCAAAAGTATAGAAATGCTTAATACCTTCTCGATGACCCGGTTGTTTCAAGCTGCCTTTACGCTTTGCAACTTTGCCAAGGTAATTTAAAGATGCTTTTTTGCTTTCTCCGCCAGTAAAATACAAATACACAATGACAGGGTAAAGAATAATAGATAAACCAGTACGGCCTAGAATTCGGTAGCAAAGCAGCAGTATTTTCATACCTATATAGGTACCCCGCTCTTGCATTCCCGACCAGTGAACTGTGGTAGTCATATCGTTATTATGCCCATAATTAAGTCCTAAACTTACGCAATAATAACTGCGGTAAACGTTTTAACATGCCAAAAAACAAACGTGTGTGCATCCATGAAATGGCCACATTATCTTCCCATAACCGGAAATGTGAAACGCCATTTTCAGGATAATTAACCTTGGTTGGTAAGAAGATGGTATTTACACCATCCCAATATAAGCGCACCATAATTTCGGTATCAAACGCCATATATTCGCCAATATTGTTATTTTTGGCTAACAAGCCGAGCGTCTCAGCTAATGGATATACCCGAAAACCACACATGGTATCTTTAATTTCAAACGAGAGTGTTTCAATCCACACCCAAACATGAGTTAAATAACGCGCATAATAACGGTGTTTAGGCACAGATTCATTATAAATAGGTTGGCCACTGATCAACTGACTTGGCTGTGCCTGTGATAACTCAACCAATTTATTGATATCGGTAATATTATGCTGACCATCGGCATCCACTTGAACAGCGTGAGTAAAGCCCATACTATCGGCATACTTTAGACCAGTTTGTATTGCCGCACCTTTCCCCTGATTCTGCACATGGCTGATCAAAGTGACATAACTGTATTTTTCCGCTAATCCCAGCATAAATGCGCTACTGTCAGCATCGCTGCCATCATTAATCATGATCACAGGTAACTTGTATTCCGCTAAATCCCCTAACAACTTATCAATCACTATCGTGTGATTGTAATTGGGGATCACAATGCAATAACTCACAGACCACCTACCGTATTCTTTTCAGCACTATATACTGCAACGGTTTCAGCAAAAATAAGTCGACCAGAAGAATGAGATTTAATATCACCGTTTGACGTTGTGGATTGATAACTAAACAGCACTTTTTCAGCTGATTTTTTAGTTAACGTCAACACCACGTTTTGACCTGGTAAGATCATTTCCTGAAACTTCAACACTTGAATATTCATCACATCAGCTGTGCCCATGTTTAGATATTGCTTCGCATACTCAGCCGCCCAGTGCAGCTGAACCACACCCGCTAAGATTGGCGCTTGATCGAAATGACCTTTAAAGTAGTCCAAGTCTGTCGGGATATGCAAGGTTAATGCAACTGTATTACCAAGGCTTTCTACACTATCTGTGTTTAAGTTATCTGTATTCAAAAGCTCAGTACTGAGAATGGTTGCATTCACTTTTACTAATTCAGTCAAACAATTTCTCCAATTCTTTAATTACTAATTTACCTTGGGTATTAAATGGCATTTGTGCTGGATAACGCCATTTTTTAGGTAAACAGATACGTTCAAATTCACCGAGTAAATGCTGCTTAAAGCTATCATTCAGTGATTTTTTATTCTGTGCTGTCAGTATCGCCAGACCTTCAGCAGTCAATTCAACCACTGCGGCTAATACTTGTTTTTTCACGCCATCGAGTACGATCACACGCACCTCGTTGACCAAAACGTGTTGCTGTAAACAGCGTTCCATATGGTCGAGATTAATACGTTTTTCTTCGTGTTTCACTGTACGATCGGCGCGGCCTAACATTTCAAAATGTTGTTCATCAATACGCTGAACGCGGTCTTCGGTGACGTAATTAGCATCATTAATATAAGGTGATGTTAAGACTAACTGCGCAGTTTCAGGGATAACACGATAGCTAATATCGGGGAAGACCCGCCACGCACTTGGGCTTAATTCTTGGCACTGTCGCCACGCTATACCGCCTGTTTCAGTGCTGCCAAAGACTTCAATAGGTGCTTGTGATAATTGCTTAAATAACGTTTTCGCAATTTTAAACGGTAACGGACCACCAGAACTAAAGACACCTTGTAATTGAGCTTTGTTAACCATCAAGACATTATCTAAGCTCAGCCGTTTTAAATGTGCTGGGCTGGAGATCAATAACGCAGTTCGGGTGTCATCATTAGTTAACTCTTCGCTTAACTCTTTACCTAGCTCTTCGACCAAAAGCTGACTAATATGTTCAGGGTATTCAAAGGTATCATTAACAATTGCTAAGCCGGACTTTAACGGCAACAACAGTTTAAATAACAAACCATAGATATGTTGATGGGAAACTGTACTTAATAATAACTGTGAAGCATCTAAACGCGCAGTAAAGGTGTTTATTAATACATCCACTTCACAGTTAAGCTGACTAAACAGTTTCACAATCGGTTTATGCTGCCCGGTCGAACCTGATGTAAAGAATGTAATTTGGCAGTCTAATGGCGTAAACAGAGCAGCTCTGTCTTGTAATAGCTGACTTTGAACAGCAGTTACATCATGCTTAGCAATACTGTTCGTGTTAATCAAAGGCGTGTCGATTAATGCAGCATTAATCGCATCTAGCCCATCAACTTTAATATCACCGAGCGAAGCCTGACATTGTTGCGCGATATGCATGAGCGTTTGCTGCTGTGCATTCGGTGGCATAACAATATGACGACCTTCCAGTGCCAGAGCGAAAAAACCAACACTAAACTGATAGCTTGATTGATGAAACAGTAACACACTGTCTGCATCCATTTGGCGAATCACTTGTCTTGTATCGTGAATATCAGCACTAAACTGCTCAAAACTATATGCTTGCTTGTTAATATGAAAGCAAATATCACGCTGACGTAGCGACAGTTCTGTCATTATTCAGTATTCCTTTTGCGTAGTTGCAATACTTGGATTAGTACTGATCACTTCGCTATTATTCGCATGCTTTCGCTGCACAAATAGGCGTACAACAAATTCAACGGCGCATAAACTACCAATCAAGATGTACGCGATAAAACCGTTATAAATAGTCCACACTTTAAATGAGCTATATAAAGCCGTATACAATGAAATACTGGCATTAATGATGAAAAAACCACACCAAACTAAGGTTACTTTACGTGTGTAATTAACAGCATGCTCAGGTAAGTTCGGGTCTTGTAATCGCGCAAATGTTTCAATGACAGTGGGCGGTTTAAGGTATGAATATGCAAATACCGCCAGCATGGCAAAGTTAACCATCAACGGATATAGCTTAAAACCAATATCTGAGTCTGTGAATAACGAGGTAACTATCGCCAAGCCTCCCAGAGTCGTCGCGGGTAATAACCAAGGCATTTTATTCAAGATACCACGTAACATCACCAAGCGCGACAGTAACAAAGCTAATAAGCCGAGCGCAAGCCAAAAAGGACTAACGTAATTTAGTCCTAAATATACTGCAAAGGGGTAAAGCAATAAGCATAACCCCAAGATCACTGTAAGTAGTTTTTTCAACATATAATTCAACTGCGCACTAATGTGCTGTGATTATTTTACTAACGTAAGTTTTTCGATTTCGTTTACAACGTCTTCTACTGTACGCACTAATTTAAACACTTCAGGTTCAATTTTCTCGTTAGTAATGTCACGTAATTTGATTACTAAATCAATGGCATCAATACTGTCTAAATCTAAGTCAGTATATAAATTGGCACTGAGGTTGATGTCGTCTGCATCAATTTCAAATTCTTCAACTAAGATATCGGCTAATGTTTGGTAAATATGTTCTCTAGATTGCATGTAAAGTCCTTAATTAAGCCGTAGCACGAGTCTGAGTAATAAATGCACTTAGTGCATCAATAGACGAAAAATGGTGTTTAATCTCTTCCGAGTTTGCATCGATTTTGATGTCGTAATGTTTCTTTAAGATCAGACCTAGCTCAAGCGCATCGATGCTGTCTAAACCTAAGCCTTCGACAAACAATGCATCCGCATCGTTAATATCATCAACTTCAATATCTTCAAGGTCTAATTCGGCAATAATAAGCTGTTTTAGTTCTGTTTTTAATTCAGTCATGGGTCAGTAGTTCCTGTTTAAAATAACTTTCAAGTTCACGGCAGTATTGGCGAACTTGTTTACTCATTGGTGTGGCGTCTGCAACTGAAAGCAATGGTACATCACGCGTCAACTGCAACATAAATTTAGCTTTTTCACTTGGAATTTGATACCAAGCCTCTGCTTTAGTTAATGTACTTGGCGTTACATTAATTAATACGGTTGTTATTGGCACCTGACAACGTAAAGCAATATTGGCTGCGCCACGTTGAAAGACCAATTCTTCCCCCGGTACTGTGCGTGTACCTTCAGGAAAAATAATCAAGTTGTTACCCTGTTCTAATGATGATTTACATGCATCCAACAAGGCTTCAGGGTCAGCATTACTAATATAGCCCGCATTTTTAATCACTCCGCGAATAAAGGGATTACTAAATAAATGCGCTTTAACCACACAATCAGCATTTGGAATAATAGAAAGCAACACGACCACATCAATCAATGATGGGTGATTAGCCAGGATCAATTGCCCTTGCTGCTGAGCTAGCTCTGCTCTATCACGCAGATCGAACTCGAAGATTCGCGTAAATGCCATGGTGGTAACAAAAAACCGGAAGCTATAATGTACGGTTTTACGCGCAACGCGTTTTTGTGCTTGCTCGTCGCGAATACACAGTTTTTGAATTGGGAAGACGAACAATGTCAGTATTAAGCCACCAACGCCAAATAAACTAAAGCATGTCGCAGTGGCAAGTAAGCGCCAAAGGTAATTTAACTGTTTATACATGTGCAGAACCAGAGACTAGATCACATGTCCAAAGATGCCGTTCTGACGCAAACTTTAGCGTAGAATCAGTGTTTTCTTGATTAAACCAATCTATAAAACACAAACCAGCAGGTAAATTCAATTCAAGCGACTGTTTCTCATCGTCAATGCTAGGTGCTGCTAATGCTGAAAAACTAACATCGATGGCGGCCAATGTCGTTGTGGTTGGTATTAAAGTGACAACCATAGAAACGGCGTGGTCGATTTGTTGTTCATCTTTAAATTGTGAATATGACTCAGGTAACTCACGATCGGCATGCACAATAAGTAATTTATTCGCACGACCTGACTTTAATCGCGCATAAGCATCAACAAAAGCATAAAAAAAGCTATCTTTACCTGCAGATATAGCATTAATTGCTTGTTTGTTTTGTTTCAAAATACTGTATAACCCCGGCACGGCATTGTGTACAGAAGTACTAAATGCCGTCGGTGATATATCTTGATCTGCCGTTAATTCAGTCAGTAATTCAACCGTTTTATGTAAATCACCATGTCGACTTGAGAATATAATATCAATTTGCTCGGGGACGGCTAACGGTTCTGATAGCGCATTTTCAGCAGTATACAGTGCAATCTTCGCGAAAGGGCTTAAACGACGACGCTGCATTGCAGGTACAAATTCTAATTTAGGCCAAACGGATGATTTAACTTGTATTTTTTCAGAAGTATTAGCGTGTTCAGCGTTAGAGGTTGACCAAGAGCTAATACTTTCTATATATAACTTCAATGGTTTCTCCAAAAGCTAAAATGACGACAATATATATTGCCGCCATAGTAATTAATCGTTAATAACAAATCAATAGCTAAATATAAAATTAATAACTATCAATACGTTACAACATTCAATTTATGCTATTTTATAAACTAATAAAGGCTATTTGATTGTTAATACAACAATAATATCACTTACAATTGATATTCTAGTTTATTTCTTATTTCTTCTTACAAGCAAGAAGTGTATGCCCAAGGCCTAAATCATCAGTATCTTGGTCCACGTACATACCAGCCTCTTGGATCAAGCGCATCATATCTTTTGAGTGATACATACGACTATTACCATTTGCCATAGCAGTAAAGTAGATGGATGTTGCATTCACACAGTAAGCACCTGCTTCGTAGGGCTGTCTATCCCAGAACGTTTCTAAAATATATAAACGACTATCGGCGGTCATGACGTCTGCGGCACGTTTTAGAATACTTAAGATCTCACTTTTACTAAAGCAATCTAAGAACTGGCTCATCCATATTGTATCTGCACCGTCAAAGAAGGTACGGCTTTCATCAAGTAAATCAGTTTCATGGCCGTGAACACGGTCGTCAACTCCAGCCTCTTTCGCATTTTCCAACGCAACATTAAGCTGCCCCGGTAAATCCATAATAGTAATGTTGACGTTTTCATCATACTTAGTACATGCTAATGACCATTTACCCGTATTACCACCCACGTCTAAAATGTGTTTAGGCTTGTGTTCAAACAATAACGCGAGTACTTCAGGAAAGGCATGATCTGAATAATAATGATCAAATTCGAACCAGCTTCTTTTTGCTTCTTCTGGTAACTGACTTAGACCCGGGTAAATTGTTTTCCAATCACCAAATACATGCAAACCAGCAGGCGTGCCCGTTTCAATGGCTTTATCTAAATCAAACAGGCCTTGATAACAAACATGATGGGTAAAGTCGAGATTCTTTAATGCCATGTCATCGTTTAGTAAAAAATAGCCTACTTTATCTAAAATGAAGTGATCATCTTGTTGCCACACCAAGCCCATGCTTAGTCCCATATCAAGTAATACACTGATACCGTATTCACTGGTATCAAGCTTGTCAGTCAATGCTGATAAACGAATACCTTGCTTGCCAGCTTCATCAACCGCTTTTAAAATACCAAACTTTAATAGGCAACGCGCAACTTGAAATGCAACGGGTGCGAATGCGATTTTCTGTGCTTCAAATTTTGCATTAAACGCTGATAATTCAGCCGGTTTATCATAAAACGCCATCATTAACTCCATGAATGAATTTAATTTTAAAATGTATTAATATAAGTTATTTTAATAGTTTAACGTATTTTGATTATATTTTCCGATTAAGATCATCGCTATACGTATAAACAAAAAGATGCATAGCTAGCCACATAATTATCTATCAGAAAGATAGAGATAATAATCAATGACAATTGAGACTTGGAAGCCTAAGAAAAATTAATAATGAAGAGTAATTGATATTTTACAGTGCTAAAAACCAAAAAAGCCTGCTTATATAAGCAGGCTTTTTAATATGGGGCGACTGAAGG
>NZ_FPLG01000140.1:0-2738 GCF_900120065.1 Moritella viscosa | reverse complement strand
CCCAAGATCTAAACAGCCTCCAATTAGGAGGCCAATTTCAATGAACGACTACAATACCACGACGTAAGCGTAAGATATTTTCTTATCTTCTACTAACAAGCCATGCAAATCCACCACCCACAACAAACATAAGTAAGCTATAGGTTATGGCTGGGATTGTCATGAGGGTATTACCTAATAAAGAACCAGATACGAATAAAGCAATTGTACCATTTTGAATACCGACTTCAATGCCTATGGTTATCGCTTGCTTCCGTTTTAAAGAGAAAAGTTTAGAAGTAAAGTAACCAACTGATAAGGAAAGAATTATAAGTGCCAGGGTCGCAGTTCCAGTTAATGAAAAAAACTCAATAAGATCCGCTCGACTTTTATACATCATACCGGCAATAATGATAAATAAGAACGCTATTGAAAAAACACGTACTGATTTTTCTACACTTAATGCGAAGGTTGGCCGTTTGTGGTTAATAAGCATACTAACACAAACAGGGACAATGGTAATAACAGTTAATTGTACTATCGTTTTAATCAAAGGTAATTCAAATGTTTGTGGGTTATCAAGGAAAATATCAATCATTAATACAGTAAGTAGTGGAATTGTGAAAGGTGTGATTAGACTTATAATCGCACTTAAGCTGATAGATAATGCAACATCACCACGAGCAAGATAACTTATAAAGTTGGATGTTGTTCCACCGGGACAAAAAGCCAAAAGCATTAAACCAACAGCAAGTTCTTGTTTCAAACCGACGAGGACAATGACTAAATAACTTAATAAGGGTAAAATCAGCATTTGACAAATAATACCTATACTTATAGCTTTAGGATTATTTAATACCCTTATAAAATCAATAGGTTTTAGTGATAGTCCCATACCTAGCATTATAATAAATAATGCTAAAGGGAGAATTATCACGGTAAAAATATCAGCCTGCATAATAATATCCTTTTAATATAATGAGAAACTTTAATGTTAATGCATTAAAAGGCTTTGTAGCATCTAAAATGCAACTTTCAATATGATTAGTAACCAAACCTTAAACACCTTAATTTAGATGGTGTTGATACTAACTTTTTTGGCTACCAACTTCTACCATAAGCTATCTTATTACACATCTGACCATCAGAATCGGATATTGTTGAAAGGATTAGATCTGTGAACATCGGTTAGTTTCCGCCGTAGGTGGCCTATGTTCAAATTAACTGCCAGCTTTAATTGTATCGAATGCAACTCCAAATCCCATTAATATTTAACCCATCTGCTGAGTTCACGGAAATGGTTCGCTACGTGAAATTGAGCGAACTAACTCCCACCAATAATTATTCCAAGCAGGTAGCTGACGGCCATCAAATATTCCTATGAGATTTTTTGTTATTACAACACATAAATATTACCTAATAATACTTATTGCCATTACTTAAACCCGATCATCGTTGTTAAGGCGATGAACAATAGGCCGCTGAGGGACGATTTTAGCCCAAGACCTAAAAATGCCACCATTAGGAGGTTAAATTAACTAGTTTACTACAAAAGAAGTATTACAAATGCGAGTGATATCTATTACGATGTAATATTAAGGGGTTTGATTAACGCTTGTAGGATAAGAATGATATGTTGCAATGATAGACAAGTAGAACAAGTAAAGCGAAGCTGGCTTCAAAAGTTGTTTTATACCAGCATTTTCAAATGTCGCAATTGTGGTCACGTAGTTAAATTGAAGAATCATTAATATGATCTAAAATACTCTCACTACGCTTAACGCATGTTATATAATATTTGATATCGCTGAATTCACCATGAATTTAAAATGATCCCCCAAATATAGATATAATTACATCAATTATTTTAAAGATAACAGTGAATATGGAACAAGATAAAAAAGATCGTGTGTTTTATGAATTACTGCAAAACAGTTTGCTTCACCTCTACCAATTTGTATCAGAAACACCGCGATTTGTACCAAATGAAAAAAGAAATAAAATCCTAACAAGCTATTTCAAGAACCAAATGGTAAAAAAAGAATTAAAAAAGAATTAAAAAAGATAAAACCATTGTTACGAGTAATGATTGCAACTGGAAGGAATCAGAAGGCAATACTTGAAAAACATATTTTCTCCTTAATAAACGATATGAACTCTAAATCAAAACGTTACCAATCTACGACAAAGCTAAACAATGACATATAAATCAAAACAATGTAGATGGGCTATAAATTCAGTTAAGCGAAAAGGGGCAGCCCAAGATTTACCTATCGGAATGAGTTACGGCTCAAGTAAAAAGATCTTAAAGGATGGCTCAATACGTGAATATCCACAAATATTATTAACAATTAGGCTTGGAGGAAAAACAAAAAAATTCAGAAAACTTTATACAATACATTCTGATTCGTTCGGCCATTGTAGAACAACACGTGAACAAGCAATAAAAAAACTGACCATTTTAGGTAATTCTTATGCAGACAGTATTGAGTTAGTACACTTTGTTTAAAAAAAATAATAATTACGGTCATTCAAAAGATCTTATAATTTACGATAAGATGTTGAATACATATAACAAATACGGGTATCTATCATTAGATAAAGTTGCAGAGTGGAATTCGCTATTTTCAAAACAAAAATGTACTCGTTTTACGTTTAAAAAATCATTTAAATTCATATTTAAAGATTGCCATGATTCTTTATAAAGAGCGACCATCAAATGTTGCATGTTTCACACTTTGTTAAACCCCGTTTAAAAT
>NZ_FPLG01000040.1:0-4954 GCF_900120065.1 Moritella viscosa | reverse complement strand
GTTCATTGAAATTGGCCTCCTAATTGGAGGCTGTTTAGATCTTGGGGAGAAATAGCGTGTGCAGTTGTGATATGATAAATCCCTCACATGAGAAAATATATGGCAAATAAATACTCGCATATAACGAGTGAGTAAAAGCTCTAAGCTATTTTGGGGCAGAAACGGCTTAGCATTATTGTACGAAGCATGTGAGCATAAATATCATATGGACAACGTAATACGTATTCTAAAATATAATTTTCATCCAACTTAAAACCGTAATTTAGACCATGATTACTCTGCATACCCTCACCACATCTAATATCCTATAAAATCACAATCTTTCCATAAAAAGGTCTAAACATAAGCCGTCTATGTTTAAGCCTGTGTGATAAAACATAGATTATTACTGCAATTACTTTATAACTGTATATAAAAGGCTCTGTTCCCTTTTAGTGTTGGTTTATTCAAGAGCTTCATTAAGCCAGGTTTTGTTTTCGCAAGACGCTTTGTTTTCCATAAAGATAAACCAAGCAATATAATGTTCCATATAACCAGTCCCAACGCCATAAAATCGTTTCATCCAAATTTTCCAACGCATCATGAAATTATTAAGTGTCTGAATATGATATATTTTATCAATAACTTTTTGATTATCCAAACTGATAAGCTGTTTATGATCGATGTTGAAACTAAGTTCTTTAACGATACTTTGATAAGATAAATTACCATCGGTACATAGCACAGAATCAGGTGATAAAAGTGGTGTTAGCGCCAAGCTAAGTTCTTCTTTAGTATCTCGTTTTAAGACCTGATGGCTTATTGCTCCATTGCGATCTAAGGCCAGTAAAATAGGCACTTTTGGGGGATTACCGCCGCCTCGTTTTCTTGATTCTCTCAGCATTTTTTTGGAACCTTTGAAACTCTCGGGTACAAAAGTTTCATCGGCTTCAATAATTCCAGCTAATTCAGTCGGTTTGTGCTCAGAAGGGCTTTTTAGAAAACGATGTCGCCATCTAAATGCTGTTTTTAAATTGATATCTAACTTGTTAGCTGCATATCTCAAACTATTAGATAAACACATACATTCTATATATTTCAGCCATTTCCCTGGTTTTTTCATTCTAAATAGACTTGTTCCAGTGAGAGTGCTGAATGTTTTATAGCAATTTTTACAGCGATAACGTTGTTTTCCTTGGCTGGTATTCCCCCATCTAGATAGTACGTGACTATTGCAATGAGGGCAGTTTGATATTTCATTTTCATGTTTGGCAAGGACTTGGCCGACTTCGTCTTTAGATAGATGGAATTCGATTTGATGATTTAAGCGCTTGAGTTCAGCATAAGATAGGTCTTCAATACTTTCTTGAAAAACAGTAAAAGTGACTTTACTCATAACAGTAACCTCATGATATTGCGGTTACTATCAGTATAGCTAAAACGACCAACACTAAAAGGGAACAGAGCCATATAAAAACAGTGTTCATTATTTTATAATATTAAATACATTGATTTACGCGTTATAAGGAAATACACAATGTCTATTCGTAACCTCAAAGATGGTCACAAGAAACCTTGGCTTTGTGAGTGTTATCCGCAAGGTAGTAAAGGCAAGCGCATTCGTAAACGTTTTGCAACCAAAGGCGAAGCAACAGCGTTCGAGCGCTACACAATGAACGAGATTGACGATAAGCCCTGGTTAGGCGGCAAAGAAGATAATAGACGTTTATCAATGTTGCTTGATCTGTGGTGGAAACTACACGCTAAAAACTTAAAAAGCGGTGCTAATGCATTTCGCCGACTACAAATCATTTGTGAGCAATTAAACGATCCCATCGCATCCAAGTTAACCGCCAGAGACTTTGCACATTATCGAGCAAACCGAGTAACAATGGGTGTACATAATGGCCTTACTGGGGCTGAACTGGCTATATCTTCACATAACTATGATTTGTTGTGGATGAAAGCAGTGTTTAATGAGCTAGCTCGATTAAATGAATGGAATCAACCAAACCCACTTGCAGACATGAAGATGCTAAAAACAGCAGAACGCGAGCTAAGCTACCTTACTCAGGAACAGATAACACAGCTACTAGCAGATGTTCAAAGCAGTCCCATTGCTATACAAATGACACAAATCATTAAAATTTGCCTCGCAACTGGCGCACGAATAACAGAAGCAATAGACCTAAAAGGCGCTCAGGTAACAAAGCACAAAATTACCTTTATCAATACCAAAGGTAAAAGGAATAGGACTGTGCCTATTTCAGAAGATTTATATAATGAGATATACCAGGACACAGCAGGCAGGTTATTTACGTGTGGCTATGGCGTATTGTATAAATGGCTAAGCCGGTGTATTTCAGGTTTACCAAAAGGGCAAGCAACGCATATTTTAAGACATACTTTCGCGAGTTATTTTATGATGAACGGGGGCAATATTTTAGTATTACAGAAGATACTTGGTCATGTAGATATAAAACAAACAATGGCATATTCCCACTTTGCCCCATCACATTTACAAGACGCCGTTTTGTTTAATCCGCTTGCCTGCAGGGGGAAATAAAGTGGCGGTGAAATGGCGATGAATAATACAAACATGTATGTGTATACAGTGGTATTCAATCATAGACCGTATATACGTACATTAGAGGCCACTTATACCATTAAAGCATAAGTGATTGATTTAAATAATACAAATACTAATAATCAAGCCAATTCTAGGTCTATCCAAGTGTAGTGCCCTTCACTGTTCATATTACCGGTTTCAATATGAATAACGTCTGAAAACAGCGGGCTTTCAAATACGAAAGTATGAAACTCACCGTTCTCACCACAAGGATCGATACCTTCTGGTAAGCTAGCGATAAATGCTTCGTCAAAGACTTTACCCACATAGTCGGCAGATAAACGACGTGGATCTACACAGGTAACAATCGCTTTCTGACCACCCGCTAACATATCGTGTGCAAGCTGCTGGGTATCCAATTCCCACAAGGGAAAAATAGCTTCAATACCAGTGCCAACAAGATTATTAACACGGTAGTTTTTAATATCAGCTAAAAACAGATCGCCATAAGCAAAATTAACGACTTCACGCTGTTTTGATTTTTCAACAAACGCATCCATTATCGCTTCGTATTCAAGGTTGCTACACGGGTACGGAATTTCAATAATATCCAAGGGTAAGTTCATTGCCGCAGCTTGGCGCTGTAACAACTCAATACGCACAGAGTGAACAGCGGTACGTTGATACTGCGCATTGACCGAGCAAAAGATACCAGCGATCTCAATAGATGGATCGTTTGCCAATTGCAAACACGTCCATGCAGCGTCTTTACCGGTACTCCACGACACTAACGTTTTTTGTTTTTTCATCACTTTAATGATCCAAATTACCCTACTCTATTCTTCGCTCATCTGTAAGCACAATGACGACAACCATTACCACAACAGCGAGCACGTTTTAAGTGATACCACTCACTAAAAACATAACGGCCATCTTCAATGGTAAAATCGATGTTCTCAACTAATTCTGTTTGATGACGATATGGTTCAGCCAGTGCAAGACGCGCTTTTGGTGAACCCGCCGCATTAAGCTGCTTAATGATCTCGACACCTACGGCCTTTGCTAAACATACTTTACACAAACAATCACTCAGTTCACCCAGTGGCATAATTGTAGGTAGCTCTTGACACCAACAACCACCCTGCTCAATTGCCGAGGCAACACCACAACCAAATTCAGCTTGGCATTTTGAACATTGCTTAGCCACAGGAACGGACATTGGATCAACATTCTCTTCGATATTAACAATTGCTTCATCAACGACTGATTTCGTCATACTTTCAATTTCCAAGTTATACATTCTCACTTTCGTTTGCGTACTGCTGTTGCCATGCTTCGATAATAGCAACAAGTTGATCTAAACCGTCGGTTAAGGCTGCAGGACCAGGTTGTAATATATTTGCCGATTTAATTTCAAATAATTGCTTGTTTTTAACTGCACTGATCTTGTCCCATCCTTCTCGGGTAGCAACATGTTCAGGCTTAAATTTACGGCCACACCACGAACCAATAATTGCGATTGTCGCGCTTGCGGCGGACGAACAGTAAAACCTGAAATACCTGCGATACGTGCTTCTTCGCCTAGTATGTATAGCATTTCCGTCGTTTCCTCTGTCAAACAGACAATCTGTTTCGGATAGTAATCCTTCATTTTATTTAATCCGCAATTTAATTAGATTTTCGAAAGTATATCTTGTTTATAATAAAGTGAATACCCAGCAATTTAAGGTTATATCACCTCAGACTGCTGGGAAACGTTATAGACCCATTACATAGCCAAATACGATAAAACTAGAAACAACAGCCATAATCGGTAATTTCAGTGTGCGTAGTGCAAAGAAACCAATAATGACCGCGGCCATATCGACAGGACTAGAAATTGCAGAGGTAAATACTGGCTGGTATAACGCTGACATCAGTAGCCCAACGACCGCCGCATTAATACCCCATACAGCACCCGCTACTTTAGGTTTAGCCGCAAGCGACTCCCATGCACCGTGGAAACCCAGTACCAGTAAGAAACCCGGTAAAAAGATAGCAAGCGTCGCCATTAACGCGCCCATCAATGGTGAGTTAACCAACAAATCAGCACCTAAGAATGCAGATAATGAGAACATAGGGCCCGGTACAGCTTGTGCTGCTGCATAACCTAATAGGAAACGGTCTGTATCAATCGCATCACCTAACGCTTGTTGCAGCATGGGTAATACCACATGGCCGCCACCAAATACTAAACTACCCGATTGGTAGAAATCAGTAAATACAGTTAGCCATGCAGGCGAATTCGTTAATAACGGTAAACCCGCAAATAACACTGCAAAAATAATCAATGATAAGTAATTAACTCCACCTTGAGTGGCGGGCTCTGACGTTGCTTCACTTGGGCTTTTAAGCTGCATACCAATC
>NZ_FPLG01000048.1:0-756 GCF_900120065.1 Moritella viscosa | reverse complement strand
AGCGCACTAATCATTTCTTTAATAGGAACAGAGATACGTTTCATGCTGCTACCTCTGTTGAAACAGGCATTACCATTAGTGCCTGTATTTTTCTTTTGGCATTAAGCACAGCTTCTAACGGTGTTTTCTTGTTGTCATCAAGCAAACATGCCTTTCCATCTAACCGGATATATTTATTGAAAAGAACCGCGTCATTTAAGCCTTGTGTCGTCATCCGACCAACATTAATATTCGACCGTATAACATGTATAAAGATTGAATCGCTCATGCCGTGATACTCAACCGTGATATCTATTGCATCGGGCCTAGACATTGCGATAAACATAATTTCATTAATAACGCTTTGAACTGTTTGCATAATATTTTCCTTACTTAAATTCTGAAATTGAATGACCAGCTAACTTTCTGATCACAGGTTCTAATGCGTTAATTGCGTTATGCAATTTCGCCTTATCTAACTGGTCTAATTCACTCAGTTTTAACTTAAGGTGAGGCATTTTTAATCCTGCCGCGACCAAAATCCCCTTCTTTAAATCTTCATCTAACTTGTCGTAAATACAGCCAATGCGGCTACTACCAAATAAACTATGAATTTGTGCAATGGAGTCTGCAGACGGTGGTGCAGTATCAACAATTGCGCGTTGTACTTGTCCCATAAGAATTATCTCCTCGTTACATACCTGGTATTGGTAATCCATTCATTACTGCATCTGCACACATGGACACGAACGGCCCTGCACCACCACAGCGGTTTTC
>NZ_FPLG01000108.1:0-16387 GCF_900120065.1 Moritella viscosa | reverse complement strand
TCAACATCGCGGAAAACTTGTTCAGTATTAGGTAAAAGAGTTGACCTCAAAGCAGTTGCCTCTGGATCGGGCTCACTTATTTCGACATTTGGTATGATTTCAGGTTTAGGTAACCTAGGAGCCTGCTTATATTCACTCGTCACATCTTCAGTAGTATCCGCCATCCAGTTTTCAGGGATAATATTAGGCAGATCAAACTCAGAATGAACACTTTCAAAGTCATCTGGAATTTGCCAATCGGTGCGTGAAGGCGTTACTTCTTGCGGAATTTCATCATCCAATAACCCAATTGTTTTCTCCATATTAAAATCAATATGAGCAATAGGATCATCGCTATTAACATCATCGCCTTGCGTTTCAATAAATAAATCTTCAATCACACCCTGATTATCCGAGATATTCTCCGACGTAGAAATATCTAGGCTTGAAAGAGGATCATCATCATTAGCTCGGGCATCAATATCAACCGCTATATCAATATTATTTACCATATTTTCTAGCGATACAGAAAACTCATATCTTCCCATCAAGATCAGATCATCTTCGTGTAATGCAACGGGTTGATTTTTTAATATCTTACGATCATTAATAAATGTTCCATTTGTGCTTGTATCACTAAGATAATAAGTACCGCCATAAAAGGTAACTAATGAGTGATTACCAGAAATATATTTATTGTGATCAGATAAAGTTACTCTACAACTTGGGTCTCGACCTACCGTCCCCCCATTTTCATTCATTTCTATATGTTTATTACCCGTATATTCCTCTGGGCAATTAATAATATGTAATGTTAACTGCATAATACTCACTAACTTAGCCTAGAACAAAAGCGTTAAAGAAAATTCTATACCACTTAGCCCATTATTAAACGAATGGTTATATAAAATTTCAGGAACGAGCTGTAAATGAGCATTTGGATTACTACCTAACTTAATTACCGTTCCAACACTAGCAACTAAACCGTACTCAAATGCCTCTATGTCCTCTAATTGGTCACCATATTTAACACCATCGGGATCAACTCGCCAACGTTCTGAATACTGGCTATAGCTTGTAGAAATCCCAAGTCCTAAAAGTGGCGTCACCCAACCCCAATCAGCTACCGCATATTGAGGCATAACCCTAAATTGAAGGCTTTGAACTTCTTGATATAGGCCGTAAACATCTGCACTTTTCGATCCGCTATTACTCTGTGCTGGTATTTCTGTTGACAAAAAATTAAGGTTAAACAGCCAACGCCAACGATTATTATTTTCATCAATAGGCCTGGTATGCGCAAATCCAAATTTAATCGTATTAGTTTCTTCTGTACTACCCTCATCAAATTCCACACTGTTAATATTGAAATATTGCGCCGATATTCCATATCGCTCACCTTTGGCAAAAGCAGATTCTGCACAAACCATACAAAAAGAAAATAATACTAATACAATCGATAACCTCAACATTCACACCTTAAACATCATTAAAATTAGGTAAATTTAGTGGCAAGATAACATCAACAACTTCAATTTCAAGAGAATAAGGCAGAAAAACCAATTATTTACACAATAAACACCACAATAGTCATAATGCCTAGTCAATCAGTTAGTTTGACCAATGACCTAGAAATTAAAATCCTATATCATAGCTATTATTAGTTACCTATAGATTAGTATTCTGATAGAGTTGCGCCCCCACGTGTAAATAACTGTAAACAACTGCAAGTTACCGTAATCCTTATGGAAAAACTGTAATCTTTGTGTCTTATTTTTAACTGTTGTACAATATGTTGCATTGATGTGAATTATTTTGAATTATCACAAGTTATTTTGAGCCTTAAATGTGCACTTAATGGTTTTGGATAAAATGGAGTTAATATTTTTAAATGTACTTTTCTGATTTTACAAGACGTCCAATAGACAAATCCTCGCCAGAGGGGGAAGACACTAATCAACTCGATACATTTACCGAACTCAAAAGACAGGTTAACGAGCTTAATAGGATCTCATCGAATGTATCATGGAAAAAGATCCACTCACTATCAGTCGATATTTTAACAAATCAAAGCAAAGATTTTCGGAGTGCTTGTTATTATACGACGGCAGCAACCCATATTCATGGACTTAAAGGTCTTGTCGATGGTTTAAGTGCAATATACGATTTAACCCTCGTATATTGGTACAGCGCGTATCCAGAGTACAACAAAGAAAAAGCCAGGATTGGTGCTTTTGAATGGATGATTGAGCATACGACGAAACGACAGAAAAAAATGGCTGTCAACGTGGACGATCTTCAATTAATCGAAATAGGACATAGACTAACATTAAAAATAGAAGAAGAACTAAAATCACATTATGGGATTAAAACCCCTTCTTTAAGCCCGATTCGCAGAATTTTATCTCAGTGGATCGAAGAATTAAAAGAGACTCAAATAAAACAAGATCAGCAAGCGAAAAAATCAAGTCAAAGTGTTGAAGATCTTGAAACGATAATTGATGTTAATACCAGTACGACAACATCATTACCAGAAATTGCAGAAATACCTGTAACAGTCAGTCGTCCCAAGCCAAAAGTGGTATATAAAAAAAAGCCCATAATAATTTGTATATTAATAGTTATATTTATAATGTTCTTTGGTTTCAAACATTATCAGCAGCAGAAATTATTACAAACGTTTAAAAACGCAAATTTTGATGATTTTTCTTCCCTAATCCAAGAACTAACACATAGCCCCAAAAGTACTCAACAAGAATTAAAAGAAGTTGTCTTCAATAAAAGCACTGTTTTTTTCAAAAATTGGTCTGAAGACCCACTCAAAATCAATAAACTGAATACATTGACATCTATCATCAACGCCCTTAAAGGGGTATATTCAGACTCAATTATTTATCAATCTCTTGAACATAATTTTTACAATGATAAAAATAACCTGATAAATAGCTACTCAGGTATCAAACAGCAATTTAATCGTGCTAGAACAATCATTGCGAATGCTCAATTAACATCGCAATCATCATCGATCACAAAGTCTTATAAATTCAGTAATACATTATTCCCATTACTTGCGCGCATTGAATACGCAGAAAACTCGATGGATGATAATGATATAAAAAAAGCACAATACATCCTCAACGTCTATCAACTCAGAATTAATTCGCTGACATCAAAAGTATCAGAATGACCGAAATTAATCTTATAGCACTATATTATTTAGTAAAAGGTATTTATGTTTCAGTTTTATAGAAAACCATTATTTATTTCATCATTAATTGCTATTTTAGCAATCGGTGGATTTATCACAATTGTATTTTGGCTCGATATCCAACCAAATTCATTATTATTTTGGTTACCAATCTCGGTTGTTATAAGTTTATACTTGGCATTTAATATTGTTTTATATTATAAACGTAAAAAATCGTCAAAAATAAATAATATTGAAACAGAAGCTGAGATCCTAACCGATACGCTAAAAGCATTGATGAATACATCGGGAAAGAAACCGCTTTATATCGTCCTAGGTAATAAATCCAGTGGTAAATCAACTTTTTTAGAAACATCAAATACAATAAAACCACTGGATAAGAAAAAAACCGTGAGCAACGATTTTTTTACTTGGATGGAGTCTGATAGTGCCATTTTTTTAAAGCCTAATCATAGGCTTACTTTTCAAGAACAATCTGCTAACGATGACGAACTTTGGCAAGCGTTTATTAAACAATTAATACGTTCAAATCCAAGAAAACCATTTGCTGGTTGTTTATTATTCTGGGATATCGAATATCTAATTGTTCATGAAAATGAACAGTTAGATTATACAATGAATATATTATCATCCCGTTTAGAATTTATTGTAGGACAAATATCTAGTGCACTACCTATCTACATACTAATAACTAAAATTGATAAACTGAATGGCTTTAAAGAATTTATCAGTCATAGTCCTCTCAAGTCACATATTGAGTTTTTAAGCATTCCGCTCAAAGAGGCTAAAGGTGCAATTACCGAATATTACTTAGACTGTTTTGATAATATAGTTAAAACGATGGAACAAAGTACTTTAGACTGTTCCTCTCAGTGTAATGACTTCGAAGATAAGCAAGCTATTATTTCATTTCCCAAGCAATTTGAGCTTTGCAAAACCGAAATAATGCGCCTAGTAAATCAATTAAGTCAGGTAAACCGAGGAATCTATAATCTTGATATTAGAGAACTATTTTTCACATCCGGATTACAAGGCGGACGAAAATACAATCTATTAGCAAAAAGTTGTAGCAATTATTTCAATTTACCAATGATCGCATCTGAACATATGCAACTAAATGAAACACCTTATTTCTCCCGTTTTTTGATCGAATCTAGAATTCTCCCAGAAGCGAGCTACGCAGGTGAAAACAAAGCTTACCTCCGTACGCTGACACGAAATAGTTACCTTACCCTATCAGGCTGTATCTTAATCCTGTTCTTAACTGGTTACACGCTACAAGAAACATTAATAAGTAATATAAATGTCATCAATAATTTAATTGATATTGACACTGTTGATAACTCGTCTTCAATAAAACAGCGTAAGTTAGATTTAAATAAAGAGTTGAGTAAAGTAATCACTAACATAGAACCAATATATGATGCTTGGATAGCAAGTAATCATGCTCTTGATGACGAATTTACATCACTTAATTTAAGTAAATTAGACACAACAACTAAACTGGCTTATAAAAGATTAATACTTGAAATTAATAACAAATTAATCCCGTTAGTTGAAAAGGTTTACACAATTCAGCTAAGCCAAAAACATAACCGTTATAACGAATCGTTAGCACTACTCAAAGCTTATTTAATGTTAGAACAAACCGATAAAAGAGATATTGATTATTTAAATAACCAAACAAAAAATATATTAATGACAATGATATCGAATCAAGATAATGTCAAAAAATCTACTATATACTTAACAACTTACTTTCAGACTGATTTCCCCCCAGTTGATATAAATGTAGATTTAGTTAGATCGACCCGTCGTTATCTGTTATCAAAATCTAAAGTGGATATGGTTTACTCTGACATTTTATCACAAGCAAAAGGTATTGATTTAGGTAAGCTAGATATAGCGAGAACTGTCGGGTTTGATTTTGACAATGTTTTTAGTGACCGTTTAAATAAACAACACATTAACATAAACAAAATTTATACTTCAACTGGATTTAGCACATTTTACCGACCTCAAACTGAGCTTTTATCTGAAAAAATAATTGCAGATGACTGGGTGTTAGGATTATCAAATAATATCGTACCGACAGAACAAGAGTTAAATATCTTTGAAACCAAAGTACGGAAGAAATACGCCGACGACTATATTAGTCAATGGAGAAACGCACTTAGTGAATTAAAAATAAAGCCATATAATAATATAATTGAACTTACCGATTCAATTGATCTTATTTCAGGGCCATCATCACCTTTAACTACGGTATTAAAACAGTTATACACAAACACCAAATTTTCACCATCAAAAGAAGAACTTAAGTTACTAAATTCAAAAAATGAATTACTTAATAAAGCCCTAGAAGCAACAGCTGGTATCGCAGAAGAAACCTTAAAACCTGACTATTTACTAATGGGTCGAGTTGAGCAAGCGTTCTTCTTAATTAACCAATTACAGATAAGAGAAACAGATAGCTCTCCAACACCATGGGACGAGATAATTAGGGCTTTGAGTCAAGTTAGAACCTACATGAAAGATATTACAGACTCACCAAACCGACAAATGGCCGCATTATCCGCCGCTAAAAAAAGAATGGAAATTACAGAGTCAGATCCTTTGATCCGACTAAAACAAATAGCGCAGAAATCACCAGAACCGATCAGAACTTGGTTATTAGATATCGTAAATCAAACATGGGCGATGATGCTCCAAGAGGCTACAAAAGGCGTACAACAACTCTGGTTAAGTGATGTTTACGGTAAGTTTGAATACATTGGAACAAATCGCTATCCATTTAATCGAGAGGCTGCTGAAGAAATTTCGTTAGAAGAATTTGATAACTTTTTTGCGAAAGGCGGAATACTCGATAGTTTTATAACACAACATCTATCTGCATTTTATGATATTAACTTGTGGCAACCTAAACGTGTAAATGGAGAGTATTTACAGCTATCTCAGGCATTAATGGTACAACTAAAGAACTTCAATACGATCCGAGATACCTTGATTGATAATACTTCAAACTCATTTAAAGTTCCATTTAGTATCAAAATTGTAGATCTAGATTCAAGTGCAATAAGAGCTAAGATTGACATTGCAGGCCAGGTTTTAAATTACTATCACGGCCCGAGTAAAGTCAAAGAACTTGTATGGCCACCTAAAAGTGGAGATTTTTCTGTTAATTTCACAATTCAAGACATAACAAAAGAAGGAAAACAACATGTACTAAGCAAAGATGGACAATGGGCCTTATATCGTCTACTAGACGATACCAATATAACGACATCTGAAGAAGGTGGGTTTACAAGTGAAATAAAAGTGTCAGGACGAGAACTAAAAATAATAATACGACCTGCAACACCAAATAATCCATTTACACTACCTGAGTTGTTCAATTTTGAATTACCAAAAAAAATAAATAATGATAAGAATACATAATAAAAATAAAAATAAAAATAAAAATATGGATAAAACATAAAAATGGAAGAAACAACAAAACTAGATAGATTAGATAAATTAGATCGTAAAATATTATCGATCCTGCTATCTAACGGACGAGAATCAATTGCAAATTTGTCTCGAAGTGTCGGTTTATCAAGAACTGCAATATCTGAAAGAATTAATCGATTAGAAAAAGCAGGGACAATTAGGGGCTACACAGCTCAATTACAAATTGATAGTAAAGAAAGGCGTGCTATCTCATACCTGCTAATAAGTTGTCATAATGGCCAACGTAATGAGGTATCTAAAACATTAAAAGGTATTCCTGAAATAAGGAATACCTGCATAACGGGAGGAGAATACGACATAATAGCAAGACTAGAAGCTTCGGATTTATATCAAATTCACATTTTATGTGACAAGATTGAAAATATTTCAGGTATTAGCGAATTACAAACATCTGTTGTTTTATATCAATCAGTAGATCGATAAAATAAATCACGTTGTCATATTTTTGAGTTGTATTTTCAAGAAAGTCTTCAATTTGCTATAGCGAGCTTAAGTAAGCCTTAATCTCTAGACATTCGAGCATTACTTTTAATGCATGCTTTAATAGCATCCCGCGATACTAATAATATTATCATTGTCGTGGGATGTTCCTAACCAAAACGTTTGGCCTAATGTATTCCCTTCTCCCCTACCGAGTACATTTTTAGGTAACGTCTTATTTTTCACTTTTATTTTAATATCCCAAGCTAAAGGGTCAATTAAAATGAATTTCATTAATTCTTTTAAGACCGTATTTAATTCTTGCCCAGGCAAAAATTTTAGGTAATTAGAAAAATCTAATTCATTAATACATAAGTTAAATTTACCTGATAGATCCGCGAGAGTTTTACCTATATGTAAATCATGTCCTAATATACAGTTCCGTTGATTTAGGTGGTTAATTTGACTATCCGAAATATTTACTCGACGGTAAACCCACTCTTCTATTGTCACATTATCTAACCCAAAGCAATGTGCAATAATGCCTGACACTAGCTTGGGTGAACGTGTTCGAGTCGATAATTGACCTACATAAGATAACAACTTAGCCTTATCTAAATTTACGTCATTACAATGCTGTATCGATTCAGACAAGCCGATAAAATTGAACAGGTGACCAGACAACGTATCGCCGGCGCCACTCTTATACTGCACATGATGCCTATATTTCTTCCACGTTTGGTATAATAACGATAGATATCGATTATGAAAGAAGTCAAGGAAATACCGAATAGGGTTATCATCATCTCGCCCAGCTAATTTTTCAACGTAAGAGCTTGGTAATGGTGAACTGCTACCATGTAAACCTAAAAAATTAACTTCTAAATTTATATAATCGCGACCTCCATGCTGATAACTGACTATATTATTTATATCACTCTTAGGGTAAGATAATTCAGGTGAAACAGAAAAACGAATGTACTCATCAATAGTGTATTTATTCGTCCCAATTCCATTATATATAGCGCTATTATCCTGTTGGTATTTCTTCTCAAGTAATGAGGTTAAGTGAAAGAAACTGTAATTATGCGCATTTTTTATTATATTATCCATCATAGAATCGGCTGCTGCCCTACTTTACCAGACCAATTGTAAACCTCACTGTTCACAATGTTCAAAACTTCAAGCTCAGTGAATGAGTTAATACTTGCGTATAATCGTATAAACTCATTAAGAACTGAAGAAAATAAGAACATATCACCTTCATTAGTAAACAAATTCGAGTCCATATCCATTTTTAGCTTCATACCCCGTATTGATACACCTTTATAAATACGTTCAACAGGTACTGTTACTATATTTTTTATTCCGTCTAACCGTTGCTGAGAAGCGCGTTGAGATTGTCGATCACTGTTCGCATTAAAATCATATGTTGATAATAAAATCTTTAACGCATCAATATTTGCAAGTGACAAATAGTTTAATGACATATTCGAGATTAACTGCCACTGAAGTGCTCCGTTAATATTAGGACTAACTGATGCAGTTGGTTTTGTTATATTCGTAAATGAAGAATACCCTGGTGAATTCTGTGTAGAATAAGTAATATCACCAATAATCAATCGCTCGGCAAGATTCGCATTACTGCATGTAAGCTTCATTAGTACGGTTTCAGACGATAGATTCGTTATTTCATTCTGGTGCGAGTAAAAAGAAATATAACGCTCAAAACCATTACCTGAAATTCGCTCTGCAACATTCGATTTATAATAATCCCGCTTTTCAAACATATTAATTTGATGCTCAAATGACTCAAACTCTAATAACTGTTTACGTTTTCGTTCATTATTATCCCAACTATCAACATTATTAATCGAGTACACCTCATAGTGATCTTGATTAGGGCTTTGTGGCCTAACTTTATATTGAGTTTGTTTATACTCAATTCTTATTGGGTCGGCATCTTTATCAAATAGATTTACTATTGGAGTACAATGTAGTTGGAAATGCTTATCTTTTATCACAACATCTAAAGGTAAGGCGCGAGAAAAAACAAATGATATTTTAACTGTATTCCGCTGTGGTAACCCATTTAGCCAATCAAGCCCATTAAGATCAAAGAACATAAATTTTTCTGGTAATGAAAAATACTCTTGTAATAACCTATAGCCAGCAAACGAGTTTTCACCGTAAGGTAATAAGCTTTCATTATCAGCGTAACCGGCTGGAGTAATCATTGAAGCTGGTAACCGCTTGCAACATCCTCCCCCCGCATCCAACTCGATATAATCCAAGTAACGGAACAACCAAAGAAATACACTCATTGAAATATGGCGTTCACCATTTAGATAAAATCTTAATGTATCAAGTCCAATACGAGAAAGCTCAAGGTCATTTTCGACACTGAGATTGAGACTAATAACAGAGCTAGAACGACTATTCTCTTGTTTTACACTATTGATTTTGATTGGATACATATCAACGTCATAACAAGTTCTAAAAATGCATTTGGTGCCATCGATCAATTTACTGGCCATTTCTACACCTGAGGAAACACGTGTTTTTTCTGTTACACCACCACTATTTGGAGTTAACTGAGCAATACACATTGAAGGTATAGAACGAGTATAATGAGGCCATAACAATGTCATTAGAGATTGAGTTAGCTCTGGAAATTCATCATCTATTTTTTCTCTAATACGGCCAGTTAAAAATGCAAACCCTTCTAATAACCGCTCTACATCAGGATCATGAGAGCTTTCTGACAGAAAATTAGCTAGTTTGGGATGCTGCTTAGCAAATTCATTACCAGCTTCTTTTAGATAAGTCAGCTCACTTTGAAAGTACCTAATATTACTCACTTAATACTCCATTCATACGTTAAATTGTCCATTGACTCCCATATGAACATCTATCGATAATGGCATCTTCATGCCATTATGAGAGATATCTCCAGAGATGCTAAAATTAAGCTGAAGGGGATCATCATTATTCGTGCGATATAGTACATTTACCCGTTTAATTCGAGGTTCAAATTTTTTAATTGTATATATGATATTTTTGCGGATGTTTGATACTAAATTAGTATGATTGGATAACACATCGTTGAAATCTGGTAGTCCATAGTCAACACAGATCATCGCATTACCTGCGTGAGTGTTAAGCAAGTCAGCAAGATGTTGATGAATAGATTCGACTAAGTGTTTGTGAGATACCACTTTTTCATAGCTATTTTTACTTTCACCCAGCTCAATACGTTCGAACAGTCTATAACCTTTTTCCATACGCTATCTTATAATTAAGCGGTGATACATGCTCACCGCTTAAAATTAAATGTAAATTAATATAAATCAGCCTAACTTTGGTCTAATTTACCAACCAAAGACAGGTCGAAACTTGCCCCCATATATTTAAAATGAGGTCGAACTGATAGTGAGACTTTATACCAGCCAGGATCGCCATCAACTTCCGACACGTTGATTTTAGCCGCTCTTAACGGACGACGACCACGAACTTCTGCTGGCGGATTTTCTTGATCAGAAACGTATTGACGTATCCACTTATTTAGCTCGATTTCTAAATCTGAACGTTCTTTCCACGAACCGATCTGTTCACGCTGCAATACTTTAATATAATGCGCTAATCGATTGATAATAAACATATAAGGTAGTTGCGTACCTAATTTATAATTCATTTCAGCGGCTTTACCTTCTGGTGTATTCGGAAACACTTTAGGCTTTTGAACTGAGTTTGCTGAGAAGAATGACGCATTGTCAGAACCTTTACGCATCGTTAACGCGATAAAGCCTTCTTCAGCTAATTCGTATTCACGGCGATCAGAAATAAGGATTTCTGTTGGTATTTTAGTTTCAATTTGCCCCATAGATTCAAAATTATGAATAGGTAAATCAAATACAGCGCCACCACTTTGTGGTCCGATAATATTTGGACACCAACGATATTTCGCAAATGACTCTGCTATTTTCGATGCCATCGCGAATGCTGAATTCCCCCACAAGTAATTATTATGACTATCAGTAACAGTTTCATTATAATCAAATGACTTAATCGGGTTATCTTCTACAGAATATGGGCTGCGCAACATAAATCGTGAAGCACACAAACCTAGATAACGCGCATCTTCATGCTCTCTGAGGCCACGCCATTTCGTATATTGCGGTCCTTCAAATACCGATTTAAGATCTTTAAGATTCGGTAATTCTTCATAACTATCCACGCCAAAGAATTTAGCTGACACAGATGAAATAAATGGTGCATGCGACATCGCGCCAACATTCGACATATATTCTAATAGTTTCATGTCAGGCGATGAAGAATCAAACTGGTAATCACAAATTACAGCACCTACAGGTTTACCACCAAATTGGCCATATTCACGCGTATATATTTGCTTATAAAGACCAGATTTAACCACTTCAGGTGCATCATCAAAATCATCTAATACTTCATCTTTTTTCGCAGAAATTAGTTCTATTTGAATATTTTCACGAAAATCAGTATGGTCAACAAGATATTTAAGGCCACGCCAAGTCGATTCAATAGCTTGAACTTCTTCATTATGTAAAATAGCATCAACTTGCGATGATAATTTAGCATCAATATCTGAAATCATTAAATCAACAAGTGATTGCTCTACTTTCTCAACGGCATTATGACTTAATAGTTCAGCAATAAATGCTTCAACACCACGTTTAGCGATACTGAAACCTTCATCTGTAGGCTTTAATCTTGTTTCATTCAAAATACTATCAAGTAACGAACCTGATTCAGCTAGACTTACGTCTTGCTCTGCTGTTTGTGCATCTAAACTCATACTAGCTTCTATCCTTCTTCCGTGTTATCAACATTTAACTCTTCTAACAACAACTTACGAGAAGGTTCGTCTTGAAGAATTGACGCAATTTTCTTACGAAAAGCAGGTACGTTACCAAGAGGTCCTTTTAATGCAACGAGGGCTTCTCTTAAATCAAGTAAGCTCTTTAGTTCAGGAACATTTTCAGCCAACGATTCAGGAGAAAAATCCTTTATGCTATTAAAAGTAAGATCAACGCCTATTTGCCCGCCTTCTTCTCCACTTAATTTATTCTCAACATTAACCTTAATGTTTGGAGAATAGCCTTCAAGTACATCATTAAAATTATCTTTATTGATGTTAACTGGTGTACGATCTTCTATTGGAGTATCATCAGATTTTGCAGAAAAATCACCAATAACCATCATACTTAGAGGTAATTCAACCTCTTCACTTACATCTCCTGTAGCAGGAACATATCGAATATTAATACGCTCTTTTGGAGCAACTGAGCCATCGCGTGACATAACAATCCTTATTTATTATTTATTTAGGTTTTTAAGATTTCCACTCTTGATATTTATCTGGTATATCTTCACTTTTATTATAAATATTGGTTAAAGTTAAATTGACCAAGTAATCAAGCTGTGTACACAAAACGGGTTCCCAAGTCACTAAATTCATCTCACAACGTATTGGCCATATTTTTTCGATATAGGGCAAACATAAATGATATAAACCTACTGATTGGTAAACCTTAATGATTTGTAAATAATTAATGAACAGCCCTCTTCCTGAATCATCATTATCAAGACTTTTAGATATTTCAAAAATAAAGCTACCGATATTTTCAATATCAACATCATCAAATTTAGTGTCTTCCACCATTGAGACGCTAGCACCACTTATTGGTTTCTCACTCGTGTCCAGCCATGCAACTGTGTCACTATCTGCAAATGGAATATCATTTGAAAATTTTAATGTTTCGATTCCTTTAAATTTTGTAGCAAACTCTTGTAACTCTGACTTAATTGCATTTGCAGCATTAGAATGATTTAACGCCATCAACACCTTGTACTGTATAAAATGTCCAGTAAGCCAGAAAGGGCTATTAATTAATGTTTTTTCAAGTTGTTTAATTAATTCAACACTCGGATTATCATCTGCTGATTTTTGATATTCAGCACATTTATCTGTTGATATAGCAAGACTCAAAAGAGTGATATTGTCATTGTCTGATGATGGTATTTCATCAATATCACACCAAGTAACATATCGATTAATTCGATAAGCTAAGCCAAAACCCACATGACTAGATAACAAATAATGAGAGAGTGTTCCTAATGATGCTTTAAGAGTGCTCACTGTAGAAAAGTCAATATCAGGTTCTTTAGCTGCAGCAACTAATGGCGTAACACTGACTGGACTTTTTTCTTCAGAACTAGTGGAAATGCTAGAATGAGTACTGGTACTAGAGGTTTCAACGTAAACATCTTCAACAGCCTCTGGCATTAACAGTAAAGGACTTAGCGTATTAGCTAGCCGATTAAAATTAACATCGGTGTCTTCAAATATTGAAAATAGCTCTGAGCTTATAGATTTAGCCAACGCCTCAGATTCAAAAATTATTGATTGTTGATCATTTTTGACTTCAAATTTCGGTATTACAACGTCTAACTGATTTAACAGCCACTCTAATACCCCATCTCGGCCTCTTTTACGTCGAGGATAAAGTTCATTACCAAATATTGAAATTGCGTTAAGTAATAATTCAAGCCCATCACGCAAACCAACGAATTGCTTCTGCTCCACCATTGAACGAACTAAATAGCACAAAGGTTTTAAATCTTTACTATACGACACCAAGACTTCAGTTGACGTTTCATCGACAACTTTCCAATCTACAGTTTCACCAAAAAGTGAACCGAACTTTTTAATTTCGGATTCCATTACCTCATAACAAAACTCATATTTAGCATCCAGTCCTGCTGGTGAAGAACTAGAAATCGGCTCTAATAATGCCTTAAATTCGGTAGATACCATTACAGAGTCTGCTCATTGTTGTTTAATTTAATAAGTAGCTTATCTATATTCGAAGCCCCATCTAAAGTAACTTTAGATATATATTTTTTGGACAACGTGTTAGCTACAATTGTCGTTAAAAGTAGACGGACTTCCTGTGCTCGTTCAGGAGACATTTTCTCTAAATCTTCATATGCTTTTTTAATTTTCGTATTGGAATAAATATATTTACCAGTTGCCGTTTTAAATAAGATATATTCAGATCGAGCAATGATAAGTGACTGTCTTTTTTCTGTGAATATCTGAAAGGGACCAAGATAATTAACAATCTGATCTAATAACTTAATAGCACTCGTATATTTAGATTTTGATTCAAGCTCTTCAACCCGTTCCATAACAGCTTTAATTAACTCTTTATGGAATTCTTTTGAATAATAGAAATTATTAACTTTAGCACTTAATAAAGCGTCATGATTTAATCTAATAATACTCTCGCTATCACCTTTCTCTAAATACCCTATAGCTTGTTTAATCGATATGCCGAATGAACCATTGATGTCCCTCGTCGCCGATATTAATGTATTTACATTAGCAAGTAATTTAATAAGTGATGTATTAACAACAGTAGGTATCGGCACTATAGGATCAGAAAACTGTTGACGTAAGTCGACAACCTGCCGCTTAATTTCACGTAATTTTCGTAATTGTTCCACTGGGTATGATTGGTTCTGAACGATGATGTTTTTATTATCTGCGTATTGTTTTTCTGCCTCTAAGTAACTCGCGGCTTCAATACGATCACGAGTACTATTTTCTAAATTTATAAAATTTTCATATAACTCATTTTCGGCTTTATTATTAATAGCAACCAAACCATAACTTAATATAATCGAAAGTAAGAGTGTTAATCCAAGGACCGAAGAAATCCCAACATAGCGCCCACTCAACCAAAAATAAGTTTCATCTCGGCTTGTTTGTGTTAAAACAAGATCTGCATTACGCAAGCTATTAAAAATAGGCATGCCAGATAGAGATTTTGAATTAATGTCTATTTTCGCTAAATTTTGAGCAAAATTAATTGGCGTTAATCCATGACTTCGAGGTGATGAAAACACACTATTCAGCAATCGCCAAATGTGTGGAGGAATGTCACCCGTACACTTAAAATTAGTAATATCGTCTGATAGATTAGAATTAGGTGTTGCCCCAACAAATAGATAATAGGTCACAACAGCTAATGAATATACATCATCCTGTGGTTCACCAACCCCTGAATCAATAAAAAGTGGTGATGCATACCCTCGACTTGCTTCAGCGTAACCATTACTCTCGTTTACATATTGTGCAGCGCCAAAATCGATTAATTTAACAGCATCATCTTCATCTACGATAATGTTCGACGGTTTTATATCTAAATGACACACACCTTTAGTATGCATATATTCTAACGCACCAGCCAATTGATAAATTAGCCAAGCAATATGATCATGACGAAATCCTTTACCCGAATACCGACTAACTTTTTTAGCAATAGACTCACCTTGAACCCATTCATACATGAAATATGGCGTATGAAATTCCGAACCGACTTTGATGAACCTAGCAACCGTCGGATGCTGGCTAATTTCAAGGCAAGAAGCTTCAGCTAAAATCTGACGTTTAGCTGATTCATTACTCGTATTGGCAATTGTTTTACAACAAACTTGTTTGTCTGGCTGACCTTTTTTAGCAAGATGATAAGTAACCGTTGAAGAAGTTGGAGAGGTTATTTTGTCCAAAATATCAAATTTAGCCGACAATACATCCTCTAATTTAGGCTGATTTGCTCGTTCGATTTCCTCGGATTTTTTCTTTTTCTTTTCAATAGCCTTTACAATAACGCTATTAATAAAATCTGTTTTAACGTTATTTACTTCAGACAAGACATGCTCATTTATAACTATAAAAAGGTATGCGCAATACTAATTTCTTTTAGTATATACTTTCAATAGCATTTTAGAAAACGAGCCTTTTGACTACGGTATAAGTTATTCCGACTACAAAAAACATCAGAATAACCATTACAATTTATAACGAGTAACCAAACTAAATTAACTAAATAGATTATTGTGACGACAAGTTCAAAATTGAACACTCTTTTTCACTACCAAATAAGAACATAGTAGCATTTAGTTCAATGCTAATCTCACGACTTACTAACGCAAGGCACGTCAAAGCTGAGGCATTTCTTAAGTAACCCCAAAATTCATTTATTTGCGTTACATTGTCTGGTTCAGAGAAGCATTCACTTCGAGCTCCAATCGCAAAGCCATAATCTTCAGAATGCGCTCTAGAATTCGTCATATCACTGTAAATCTTACCGAAATTCGTTGTTTTTTCGCTGTGTTTTTTCACTAAACGTGAACAACCCCGCCTATCTGTTCTGTCATAGTCAA
>NZ_FPLG01000038.1:0-72101 GCF_900120065.1 Moritella viscosa | reverse complement strand
GACAACTGATATCACCTACGGTGTGCCCGGAGTTCAGCACTAGCAGGAATGCTTTAATGGACCACGAGTCTACCTGAAATACATAAACAATATAGCAGGAGCTAAATGTGCTTATGCCACTATCTGATTGTGAAGATAGTTGAGTCTGGGCGGCAGTGACTTATCGTATACTGATAAGGTGATGTAACTCGCTGACAACGGGGAGTGAGGCGAATTCGTTACGCCAAGATGCTCTTCTAGACTAAGTATTGGACGGATGAAGAACATGAACCGATTAACCCGCATCTATGGGCTGAAACGTCGCCACTGCCTACACGAGTTAACAGGCAGCAGTATGATACTGTAATAATGCTATAAGTAACGAAATTACCGACTGGGTAAGTAACATGTAAGTGCTTATCCTTGGATAAACGTTAAATCACAATTCAACGTTTAAGTATCATCACCTTACAGTACGATAAGGTTAAAGACTGCGATCGGCATCCACCCCAATATGTTCGAGTTCAGGTAGGTAAACCGGGGAAGGTTTATTTGGATGCTAAGGGAGTATGACCCCGATGACAAATAAGCTGGCGGAGCGCTCGTAGTAGTCTGAGATGGGGAAAGCCCACTACATGGCGAAGGGGCGCAGTTTAATTGATTTGCGACTGCAAATTATCTGACCTTAATGAGGTGAAGACTTTTGATAATCAGAGAACTGCAACGTAAATTAGCAACATGGACAGCAACCGATAAAACGCGACGCGTTAATAGGCTGTTGCGTCTTATTAGTCACCCACATTGGCTTTACCAAGCCGCACAAGTAACGCTTTCTTCAAAAGGTGCCACAACGCCGGGGATTGATGGAATAACTAAAATGCACTTGCAGACTAATTTGACTGGTTATCTTGATGGGATCAGAAATGATTTATTATCAGGTAACTATCAACCAATGCCTGCGAGACGGATTTATATTCCGAAAGCCAATGGAAAGCAACGTCCTTTAGGTATACCAACCTTGAGAGACAGAATAGTACAACGCGCTATGCTCATGGCCATGGAGCCAATATGGGAGAATGATTTTCACTCGTTATCCTATGGCTTTAGACCAGAGCGCAGTGTCCATCACGCCATTCGGACGGTTAAGCTACAAATGAGTGAATCCAATGAGCCTAAAGGACGATGGATAGTTGAAGGTGACCTATCAAGCTATTTTGATACGGTTCATCATCGATTATTGATGAAATGTGTGCGTAAACGGATCAACTGCCGTCGATTTAATGAATTGCTCTGGCGCTTCATTAAAGCCGGACACATTGAACGCAACCTATTTTGTGCAACAAGCGAAGGCGTACCACAAGGTGGCGTAATTTCGCCATTATTGTCAAACATCATGCTTAATGAGTTCGATCAATATTTGGATAAATGTTATTTGTGCAAGAAAGTGCGCAAAGACCGTTGGTACTGGAATCGTACTGTTCAAGATAAGCGTAATATCGCACTAAAGGAAAAGAGACAGTGGAAACCTGCGGTTGCCTACTGCCGTTATGCTGATGACTTTCTCGTCATTGTCAAAGGTAACAAACAACAAGCAGAGGCAATTAGGGATCAATGTCGAAATTTCCTCGAAGGTAAGCTTAAGCTCACGTTAAATATGGAGAAAACTCATATTACACATGTGAATGATGGCTTTATCTTTCTTGGACATAGGCTCATTCGAAAACGTGGGTCTAAGGGTAATATGCGAGTGGTGTCTGGTATTCCAAACGGTAAAGCTAAAGCGTTTTCTCATTCATTGAGTAAAGCTTTATCAGGTGATCACAGCTGTAGCAAGATAGATAAGGTTGAATTGCTTAGCCGCAAGCTTAAGGGTTGGGCACAATTTTATCGACACACTGATTATACCGCTAAAGTTTACAGTAAAATTGATCGTATTGTTTTCTGGAAACTTGCCAAGTGGTTGACTAGGAAATATCGCTGCTCTATTAAATCGTTAATGATGAAATAGATCAAACGCCCGAAACCTAATCAGGCTAAGACTTGGGTGCTATTCGGTAAAAGCAACCGAGGTAATTTATGTGGCGCGTTACTATTTAGATTAGTGAGCAGTCCTAAATTACCATTTCGATGGCGATTACCAGAATCAAACCCTTATCTTAGAGATGAAATGAGAAACACTATCACGTCGCGCTACAGCGATGTTGCAATGGCTGTTAGCCACAATTAAGCGGAGAGCCGTATGCGCTGAAAGGTGCACGTACGGTTCGGAGAGGAGAAGCAGAGAAATAGTTCGACTACGCTCTGCCTCTTACTCTACTTTGGACGCTTGAAGGTTGAATGAATTTAGCCATTGTAATGGATTTATATTCAAGGCAAATCATTGGATGGAGTATTGCCGACAACATGAAAACAGAAATGTGTTTGCAGGCGCTACAGATGGCTTACTCACGACGAAAGCCCAATGCTGGCGTGATGGGGTGATGGCAGCCAATACGCAAGCGATAAATACCAGAAAATGCTTTCGACAATAGAGATGATATCCAGTATGAGCGGCAAAGGTGAGTATTGGGATAATGCACTAACAGAGCAATTTTTTAGAAGCTTCAAAGTAAGCGTCTGGCTAACCACACCTTCATCTAATATCTGATCTCAGTTATGTTATTTCCAAATCAAAAAGGAGATAACAATGAAAATAACGCGCAATCAAACACAGTGGCAAACCCTAATACAAAATCAACAAACCTGTGGGTTAACTGTTTCAGATTACTGTCTGCAACATCAATTACCAACGTCTAGCTTCTACGCCTTCAAGAAAAAACTAGGCTTAACGTCCAACAGCTTTGTTCGCGCTAAAGCGACGCTGCAAATAGAACGATTGAAGAAGTACAACAACCCATCACACTTTCGGTTAGTAAGGCAAACGTAAGTTTGCCTGCAACAACACCAGCTTCATACCTGGCTCAAATACTGCATGAGTTGAACTAATGCGAACCTTTATTGAACCATCAGCCGTTTTTTTTACACCGTGATTTTGTTGACTTTCGAAAATCAATAAACGGGTTAGCTGCCATTGTTGAAGATGATCTTAATCGTGACGCTTATACGGGGGAGTTGTTTGTGTTTTGCAATAAAGCCAAAGACAAACTAAAAATACTGTATTGGGATAAGACGGGCTTTGCGCTTTGGTACAAACGTCTTGAGAAGCAAAAATTCAAATGGTCGAGTAACATCGATTGCAATGAGTTTGAGTTAACGGATGAGCAATTTAAGTGGTTGTTATCGGGGTTTGATGTGCTTGGTCACCAAGAATTACACTATCAACCAATGCTCTAACGCGATCGATTTTGTCATGTCTGAATAGTCAACGATCGTTGACGCTCCCCCTTCATACTAATTGGCACTAAAAGCAGCTTCATTTTAATAAATTTGCTAAAATGAGCAAATAAAACTTGATGTGAACACGCTACCCGACGACCCTGAACAACTTAAGAAAATGTCGCTTGAGTTGCAATTGGTCGTGTCTCAAAAAGATTGTGAGTTAGCTGAAAAAGATAAAGAGCTCAACGAAAAAGTATTAAAAATCACATAAAAATGGCGCCGATACCAGCCACAGTAATCCCTAAAATTATTGCTAGCACGAGTTTACTGAACCAAATCGTCACCTGTAAATATCAATTTGGTTTACCACTTTATCGACAAGAAACAATGTTGAGTGACATCGGTATTGAGTTGAGTCGTCAAACAATGTTGAGTGACATCGGTATTGAGTTGAGTCGTCAAACAATGTTGAGTGACATCGGTATTGAGTTGAGTCGTCAAACGATGTCGAGCTAGATATTACATTGCTTGAACCTTTATACATGTGCTTGAAAAAAACATTACTCGCTGAGCCAGCTATTCATGCGGATGAAACGCCACTAAAAGTAATTAAGGCCGAAAAATCGACAAGCTATATGTGGATATATTACTGTGGAACAGATGCATTAGGCAGTAACACCAATATTGTGTTATTCGATTATCACAATAGTCGTAAAGCCCAATGTGCCATTGATTTTCTTGATAGTTACAAAGGTTACATGCATGTTGATGGATATAAAGCTTATGAATCAACGCAAGCAACCTTGGTTACCAGTCTTGCGCATATACGCCATAAATTCATCGATGTGAAAAAGCTGCAAGGAAAATTCGCAATTCGACAATCACAAACCCATCGTAACCACATTATATAATTGGATCATCGAGCACAAAGATAAAATCCCACCCAAAAGCAAATTGGGTAAAGCAATGAGTTATAGCTTAAACCAATTTAAAAAGTTCCAGCGCTATCTTGAAGATGACCTATTAAGCATTAACAATAACCGAGCAGAGCGGGCTGTGAAGTCCTTTGTGATATGTAGTAAGGCTTGGCTATTCTCGTACACAAATACAGGTGCGAACGCGAGTGCGATTTTATATAGTTTGGTTGAAACAGCAAAAACTAATAATCTTATTGTTCATGATTATATCGCAACCAGCTTGCAGCAGATTGCTGAAAAACCGAATGATATTGACGCGTTGCTGCCATGGAATATTAAACGTTGCTAGGTATCGTTGCCCAGACGCTTACAGACGCTTACGGAAAGGTACCGCTTTATTGGTAGTATTATTTTACCGTTTACCCTAAATGCTTTATCATTACCTTAATTGTTTCTCCAACCCAAAGTCGTAAACTACAAGATGGAAGTTTACCTATGATTAATTAGGGGGCAATTTCTGGATAAGTGAAAATTTTTAATATACTAAGGATATTAATATGTTTAAATTGAGTACGATAGTGAGTGCCTTTTTATTGGCATCAACTTCAGCATCTGCAACATCTATAATAGATTATAGCTTTGCAACACAGAATCTTAAGAAGATTACACCTGAGTTAAGAGCAAGCACTTGTAGTGCCTTTAATAAAGAAGTAATGGCAATCAATCGATTTATTATCGATAATGATTTGCCAACAAAGCTTGTGTCAACTAATTTGTGTACCTATATCCATATCAGTGAGGGTCAGTTAGAAAATACATTGAGCTTTGATAGCATCAATCTTTATAACAGTACTAATAGTTGGGCGGGGGCATTTAGTGAGAAAATTGACGTAACGCAAGAAATGGAGCTGATTGTTTTTTCTCAGCCTGGAGTGACCCAATATCTTTATTATTCAGATGCCAACGCAGTACTTAAAAAGCAAGGTTATAAAGTACAAACCCCCGATGCATACGCCCCCGGCCCCCTTGGAGTTATATACAACCCCTCTGGAGTCGGTGTAACCGCTGCGGTATTTAACCGAAGCTCTAATGCTATTTACGTCACTGATGCTAAGTGTTCAGGCATTAATTCGGAGGAATCTTGCGTTCCAGGTGGTCGCCAGAATTCTAAATATTGGATTTTAGATAAAATATCTCCTCTAAATTCTACAGATAATGCCACTGTTTTTCAAACTGACACCACATCAATTGGGTTTGATTTTAGCGTAACAGGTGGACTAAATAAAGATGGGCCAAGTGCCCAAATAAGCACAGGCTTTAACTTTGGTACTTCCTCATCAAATGGCAGTGAGCGCAAAGCGGTGAATGTGGTTGTGGTTAAGGAGGCAAATGATTCAGGGCTAAAAGCAACTTGGTATTTAGACCCCAGCGTAATTTCAGCTGCACCCACGATGGGGACAAATAGCGAACCAACAAGTTATGAGAAGTCCGATAAGTATTTTGGCGCATCTGCATACCGAGATTTGGATCTTTCCACTAATGGTCAATGGCGTGAGATTATTAATAAAAGTAATTGCAGCCCAGAGCCAGATAAAAATAATCGAGACATCAAATTTACCAGTGATCTCTATATTGAGCGCGGAGCTTATGATTTAGAAGGTTCAGGATCCAGTGCCAGATGGGATTACAGTTCAGACTCAAATTTTATAAGAAAAAACCTCTCTCACACTGTAACGGTTCGAACGCAGTGTCAAACCGACGCGCTGGGAGGTTTAATTCGTGTAGTGCTTCCTGGAATACTTAACTAATCAAATTATACGTAGGAGTTACGTTATGAAAAAATTCTTTATTGCTACGGTATTAAGTGTGTGTGTTTCCAATGCTTTTGCCGAAGATGTTTATCTATTGACACATAATAATTCAGCCACATCTTCTATTGCCACTGAATTAGAGAAATTTGTTGGGCCAATTAATACTGAAACAGCCGAGCCAACATTGATTTCTCAACATAATTTTGATTTGTTTGTCATTGAGTCAAATGATTATGCTGAAAACATCGATTCTTTAACGAATAATACTTTGCAAGGTGCCGAGGCTATATTAATTACCGGCCAACCTAAGAATAATTCCAAAGTAGCGAAATACCTTCTCGGGTACAGTGTCGAGGCAGAATACTTATTAATAAAAGGGCTGAAGGAAGAACAAGCTCCTGAGCTTATTTATTTTAATAATGATAAGGAACTCCCTCTAAATAAAGTTGCTCACTTGATAGTAAAAAAAGCACTGAAATAGGTTCTGCCGCAAAGTTGACGAAGTAAAGCGATATATTGATAATGCGATGTCACAATAACGGATCATAATTAACATGGGACTTAACTTTTCAGGATGCAATTTCCCGCAGGAGATCATCATGCAAGCACTTCGTTATTACCTAGCGCACAAGGTAAGGAATTTCAATGTTCCTTACCTTAAACATAGGCCGCCTACGGCGGTAACTAACATTCTTCAAATTTAACTATTCATAATAGACATAAGCGGTATCTTCCTGCTTATGCACCCAAACAAGCCACTTAAAAACCTCTTCGACAAAAATAATGCCTCGTTAACGTATCTCAATCAGCATATTGGTCTTGTTCATGATGCTGTTATTGAGAATGTCACTAAAATACTCGCTTGTGGCACTGCTGTATTCGGCTCTCGAAAGTATGCCAGCTCAAACAATAATTGCACTCATACCAAATACATCCACCAAACCTGCAAATCGAGAGCTTGTAATAGCAGTTGCATCAAGGCCACTGAGCGTTGGGTGCAAACCCAACAACATGTATTACCTGATTGTGAATGGTAGCATATCACCTTTGCTATGCCTGATAGCCTATGGGAAATATTCAGCTATAACCGTTCGTTACTTGGACTACTCTTTAATTGCGCAGCTCAAAAATTAATAGCATGGGCATAGGGATTGGTATTTTCTGCGCCCTTCACACCTACGATCGTCAACTTAACTGGAATACTCATATTCACTTGTCCGTGGCCAGAGGTGGTATTTGCATTAAAACCGGTGAGTAGAAGCCAATATATTTAAAAACCAAAGAGATAGAGGCTTGTTGGCGATACGCAATCATCACCTTACTGCGTGAGCAGTATGCTGCCTTCCTTCCTTCCTTCCTTCCTTCCTTCCTTCCTTCCTTCCTTCCTTCCTTCCTTACTTACTTACTTACTTACTTACTTACAACTCTGAGTTAAAATTACTTTAATAGAAATTCCAACCATTGGTGATCAAAATCACGATTTGAGTTAAACTAGCGACTATTGCAGATAAAAGCTTACCAGCTGCTTTAGCAACCAACTTTCAGACCAGCACATTTAGTACCCCATGTGACAGAAAGATAAAATAAAAGGCTTATATTTCAAATGAGTAAACAAACGATTCAGTGGTACCCAGGGCATATGCACAAAGCCCGTAAAGAGATCGCGGAAGTTATGCCGCAAATGGACCTCATTATCGAAGTACTCGATGCACGGATCCCTTATAGCAGCGAGAATCCGATGATCTCCGATTTACGTGGTGATACCCCTTGCATTAAGATCCTCAATAAAAGCGACCTTGCAGATCCTATCGTTACTGCACAATGGTTAGAATATCTAGAATTAGAAGAAGGTGTAAAGGCGTATGCCTTTACGACGCAAGAGCCTGTTGAGATCAAAAAGATCCCACAACTCGCTCGTGCGCTAGTGCCTAATAAAGAAGGGGCTCATAAAGTCATTAAAGCGATGATTATGGGTATTCCAAACGTGGGTAAATCAACAACAATTAATATCCTCGCTAATCGTATTATTGCTAAGACGGGTAATGAGCCAGCAGTGACGAAACAGCAGCAGCGTATCAAATTAGACAACGGTATTGTGTTGTCTGATACGCCTGGGATGTTATGGCCTAAAGTACAAAACCCACTTTCTGGCTACCGTTTAGCATCAACAGGCGCAATTAAAGATACTGCGATTGAATATGATGACATTGGTATGTATGCAGCAGAATACTTATGTAAAACCTACCCAGACGCAATGCGTGCACGTTACAAGCTAGATAACCTAGACAAGACAGACATAGAATTGTTAGAAGACATTGGTCGTGGCCGCGGTTGTTTAGGCCCTGGTGGTTTTGTTGATTTAAATAAAGCCGCAGCGATATTAATTAATGAGTTACGTACTGCCAAAATCTGTCGTATCAGTTTAGAGACGCCAGTAATGGCTGAAGCAGAAAAACAGGCCGTGATTGAACGTTTGGCCCTTGAAGGCGAGAAAATCAAAAAACGTAAACCAAAGAAAAAACGTCGTTAATATTTTGGTCATTACGGTCTTGATTAGATAGCTGTTATAATCTTAACTAGCGTAAAAAAACGCCTCTCGTTGTAGTAACGAGAGGCGTTTTTTTATGAGTGATTAAAGCTCATAGTTCAACTTACTTAACTCTTTACTTACTCTGTATTAATTCTGTAATTAACAGTTTATTTGATGATTAGACGCACATCATCATCATCACCAAGTTCAATAATGAACTGTTCTTTACCGGCTTTCACAGAACGACTCACCCATTCCAATGGAATTGTGATTGAGCCCATTTCACCATCAAAAACTTCATCTTGATTGAATTGAAAATCAACATCGTTATCTGGATGGCAACCTTGTGCGTACGCTAATGTACCTCGCTCGATTGGTGAGATATCACTTGAAACATTGTTCATAATGAAAACGCCGTGTTCAGCCATCAAGGTTAACTGTGCTTTCAGTTTTTTAGGGTTCAGTTGATTAACATCTGGCCAGAAGTTAAGACCTTTACTTAATGCTTCAACTTCATTGTTACCGTGTTCATCAACAACTTTAGAACCTTTAAACTTCGTAGGGTCCCAAAGATCATCATAAGTAGGGGTAAAAGTCTTTGCAGCTAACGCTTCAGCTTCAATCGGCAAAACTTCATCAAGAGAAAATATAATTCGTTTCATTTTGGTCCGCTCTTTAATGACAAAAGCACAAACCAAAGTTTGTGCTTTATAATATGCTAGAACTATATACCTAAACAGCTTAGTAATGCAAGATACCAGAACAACTTAACTATGTAAGCTTTCAAAGCAATCTATAAGACCGTAAATAGTTTCGTCGCTAACCTGCCCAGTTTACTTATTTAACTGTACGGCGTGTAGAAACTGCATCAGATAGCTGTGCCATCATTGTTTCAGTATCAGCCCAACCAATACAAGCATCAGTAATACTTTGACCGTAAGTTTCGACTTTACCATCAACAAGATCTTGACGACCTTCAACTAAATGACTTTCTACCATCACACCAAAGATGCCTTTGTTACCGGCACTAATTTGTCCAGAAACATCTGTTGAAACGTCCATTTGTTTATGGAATTTCTTTTCACTGTTAGCATGGCTAAAATCAATCATGATATTAACGTCTTGCTTAGCAGCTTCTAATTGAGTTGTAATTGTTGCTACATCATCAGCAGAATAGTTTGTCGACTTACTACCACCACGTAGAATAAGGTGACAATCAGGGTTACCAGCTGTTGAAATAATCGCTGAATGACCAAATTTAGTTACAGATAAGAAATGGTGCGGCGCGTTTGCACTACCAATTGCATCGATAGCAACTTTAATTGTACCGTCTGTACCATTTTTGAAACCAACTGGGCAAGACATACCAGAAGCCAGTTCACGGTGAACCTGAGACTCTGTCGTACGTGCGCCAATTGCACCCCAACTCATTAAATCACCGACATATTGCGGTGTGATCATATCTAAAAATTCACCCGCTGTTGGTAAACCCATTGCATTCACATCAAGTAATAGTTTGCGCGCGATACGAACACCATCATTTAATTGGAAGCTATCATCTAAGTACGGGTCATTGATTAAACCTTTCCAACCAACAGTTGTACGCGGTTTTTCAAAATAAACACGCATAACAATTTCAAGCGTATCTTTATATTTCTCACGCAATGCCACTAGTCGCTCTGCATATTCTAATGCAGCCACTGTATCATGGATAGAACAAGGACCAACGATCACTAAAAGTCGATCATCTTCTTGCTTAAGAATTTGGCTAATGCTATTGCGTGATTCAAATACTGTTTTAGTCACATCATCAGAAGCAGGGTATTTTTCCAACACTGCAATTGGCGGTAATAGTTCTTTTACTTCTCGGATTCTAACGTCGTCTGTTTGATAATGCATACTACTAATATTCCTTTATTCGCCCACGGGCATTCATACTCTAATGTTATATTGTCCGCATTCAATGTAACGTCTATTTCACTCGGAAGCAATTACAAATCACATAAAAATTCAGTGGATATTATAAGAAACATTCTTATCTTATCGAGATTAAGGTAAAATCCACCATAAATGAATTAAATGTGGAAAACCCATGCTATTAAGAACTGAAGATGAGTTAATTGACTTTGCCTACGACACATTCCTAGACAGTGCTCAAAAAGAATTATCCCCTGCTGATCAAATCTTATTTGCTATGCAATTCGAAGATCGTGGTGCAGTTGATATCGTGAGTCTGGGTGATGATTGGCCGGCGGACGTAGCAATGGGTATCAATGATAATGAATACTGCGAGTTACATATTGGACTTGTAGACGACAACGACTTATTAAATGATATTTTCGGGCGCGTATTGGTTAAGAAAAAAGCCAGTGATAATTTTATCCATATTCTGTGGAAAGCCGAATAATCAAATATTTGTGACTTGATTTCATCGCCAAATTAAGGAATATTAGCGTTTAGAATAAGCATTATAATCCAAGGAGATGGAATTGAGTCAACAAGATAACCAGTTAGTGCGGTGGTTTCGCCAATCCGCACCCTACGTCAATGCTCACCGTGATAAAACTATCGTACTCACGCTGAGCGGTGAAGCGATTGCACACGCTAATTTTATTAATATCGTCAATGATATCGCCTTATTAAATATTCTCGGCATTCGTATCGTACTGGTGTTTGGTGCTCGCCCACAAATCAACACAATATTGGCTCAACACAATTGTGAAAGTATATTTCACAAGCGACAGCGCGTCACCGATGAACAAGCTTTCCCACTAATCAAGCAAGTCATTGGGCAACTCCAATATGAGATCACAGCAGCATTCTCAATGGGGCTGGTCAACACTCAGATGCACGGCGTAAAGATTAATATTGTCAGTGGTAATTTTATTACTGCGCAACCGATGGGTATTGATGAAGGCATTGATTTTTGTCATACCGGTCGTGTTCGTCGTGTCGATACCGAGGCTTTAGAATACCAACTTGCACAGAATGCTATCACTGTCATTCCCCCACTCGGCTATTCCGTTACTGGTGAAAGCTTTAACCTTAGTGCCGAGGAAGTTGCGACCAAAATTGCCATTAAACTAAATGCACATAAACTGATCAGTTTTTGTTCGGCTCAAGGTGTGTTGGACTATAACGGAAACCTGATTTCTGAAATGTTCCCAGAGCAAGCCCAAGAACGTCTAGAGGAAATTGATGCTCAAGGTGGAATTAATAGCGGTACTGCGTCTTATTTACGTGCAGCAATCAATGCGTCATTAGCAGGTGTCACCCGTTGTCATTTGGTGAGTTACAAAACCGATGGTTCGCTATTACAAGAGCTATTTTCACGCGATGGTGTCGGTACCCAGATTGTCCGTCAAAGCGCCGAACAAACCCGCCCAGCAAAAATTGAAGACGTAGCGGGTATCATGTTACTCACGCAACCGTTAGTTGATCAAGGTATGTTAGTACAGCGCACAAGAGAGCAACTCTTAAGGGATATTGAACATTTCACCGTGGTTGAACGTGATGGTACCATCATTGGCTGTGCATCACTGTATTGCTTCTCTGGTAATATTGCTGAAATGGCGAGTGTAGCTACCCATCCAGAATATAGACGTTTAAGTCGCGGTGACTTATTGGTTAAAGAAATCGAAAGACAAGCAAAGCTGCAAGGAATGGAAAATCTGTTCGTCCTAACTACACACAGTATTCATTGGTTTAGAGAGCGTGGTTTTGATCCTGTAGAGCTAGAACAATTACCAGTAGAAAAACAAGAGTTATATAATCTACAGCGCCGTTCAAAAATACTGATGAAGCATCTATAAGCATAAAGCGTAGGTTAATGACCTACGCTATTTTGAACCTAGATACTACTGCATATCTAATGTAAAACAGTGCAGCTCTACTAACGTAAATAATCGCTCGCAACGGCATGAAGTGCACGGATATGCGCTTCGTCGTCGTTTAAACACGCAATGAAACGGTAATCCTCACCACCTGCACCCACAAACAATTTTTTATTCTCTATTGCCATTTCTTCTAACGTTTCTAAGCAATCAACCGCAAACGCAGGTGCAATCACATCTAACGATTTAGTTCCACTTTCAGCCAATTTCACTAAGGTTTCATTAGCATACGGTTGTAACCATTCAGCTTTACCAAAACGAGATTGATAACAATGCACAACCTCATCTTCGGCTAAACCTAAACGCGCACAAAGCAATGCGGTCGTTTCAATGCAATGATCTGCATAGATATCGCCTTTTTCAACAAGGAACTTAGGGATACCATGGTAAGACAATAACAATTTCTCTGCCCTGCCCTTTTCTTCCCAGTGTCGTTCAATACTCAGTGCCAGTGCATCAATAAAGGCTGCGTTATTATGGTAATGTTTCACTAAGCTCACACTTGGTACATCGATATTTGTTTGCAGATAATGAGCAACTTGATTAAATACTGGGGCAGTCGTTGTTGATGAGTACTGTGGGAATAACGGTAACACAACAATATGTTCAGAACCCGCTTGCTGTAACTTAGCAATAGCATTTTTAATACTAGGTTCACCATAAGTCATAGCAAGTTCGACATGCACGTCTTGTTCAGCTTCTTTAAATAACGCCGACAACGCTTTTTGTTGTAATAAACTGTAATGTAATAATGGTGAGCCATCATCAAACCAAATCGACTGGTAAGCTTTAGCAACACGTTTACAACGCAAAGGTAAAATGACACCATTTAATAGTGGTAACCAAAATAATCGCGGAATGCTAACCACGCGCGGATCAGAAAGAAACGGTTTTAAAAACGCTTTAACGCCCGCTGGTGTTGCCGACTCGGGCGTACCAAGATTAACCAATAAAATACTTTGCTTCGTCATATTACACATAATTACATTGTCGCTTAATAAGTAGGGTTATTCTATGCGATTAAACATATTGGATCCAATAACTCACTGAGATTTAGCTATAAAAAAACCCCGAGTATCTTCGGGGTTTGATAACAGTCTATAAATTAATCGAAAGGGATAGTGCTATCGATTAACCAAGAAGTTCAGCTAGCTGTTTGCTTACTGTTTCAACAGCTTGTGTACCGTCAAATGTAACATATTTGCTGTTACCTGCTTCCGCTTCTTTGCCATAGTAAGCAATAAGTGGTGCAGTTTGATCGTGGTAGATACCTAGACGTTTACGAACAGTTTCTTCAACATCATCCACACGGATTGATAGATCTTCACCAGTTTCGTTATCTTTACCTTCCACTTTAGGCGGATTATAAACAGTATGGTAAACACGACCAGAAGCAGCGTGAACACGACGACCGCTCATACGTTTAACGATTTCTTCATCAGGTACGTCAAATTCAAGTACGAAATCAACGTCAATACCGTTTTCTTTCATAGCGTCAGCTTGTGGGATAGTACGTGGGAAACCGTCTAATAGGAAACCTTTTTCACAATCTTCTTTCTTAACGCGATCTTTAACTAATTCAATAATTAGTTCGTCAGATACTAGTTGGCCACCATCCATAACAGCTTTAACTTTTTGACCTAACTCAGAACCTTCTTTAATAGCAGCTCGTAGCATATCACCAGTAGAGATTTGCGGAACACCATAATTTTCCATGATGAACTGTGCTTGAGTTCCCTTACCTGCACCTGGTGCACCTAATAAAATAATACGCATAAATTGCCCTTAAATTGACTTAGCTTGTTTAAATTGCTTAAATTTCAGAACGGCTAGACTACACGGGAAATCCGATGTGTTCAAGTCTAGCGCTGTTTTGTTACTTACTTGTATACAACTTTGTGAGTAATTCGATAAAAACAATACCCACAAAGTTAACTCCAAAATTAACCAATTAAACGGTTCATACGCGCAATAAATGCAGCTGGATCATCTAAACTACCACGCTCGGTAAGCTGAGCTTGCTCTAGCAATAATTGAACCCAGTCAGTGAATACTGTTTCATCTGCTTCATCAGCAACACGTTTGATCATTTCATGTTCAGGATTTAGCTCAAAGATATACTTTTGTGACGGTACAGCTTGACCTGCAGACTCCATTAACTTAATCATTTGGCTGCTCATGCCATTTTCGTTTGTAACAACACAAGACGGGGTTTCAGTTAGACGATGAGTTAAGCGAACATCGGCTACTTTTTCACCTAGCGTTGTTTTAACACGCTCAATGAAACTTGCAAATTCTTCCGTTGCTTCTTCTTTCGCTTTTTTAGCGTCTTCATCATCTAATGCACCAAGGTCAAGATCACCCTTAGTAACAGATACAAGTTGCTTACTATCAAAGTCTGTTAAGTGTGAAAGTAACCACTCATCAATACGATCAGTTAATAATAGTACTTCAATGCCTTTTTTCTTGAAGATTTCAAGGTAAGCACTGTTTACAGCTGTTGTGTAGTTGTCTGCTGTGATGTAGTAAATCTTATCTTGGCCTTCTTGCATGTTTTCGATGTACTTATCGAAACCAACTTCTTGTGCAGGACCACCCACTGATGTTGAAGAGAAACGTAATAAAGAAGCAATTTTTTCTTTATTTGCCATATCTTCTGCTGGACCTTCTTTCAGTGCTTGACCGAATTCATTCCAGAATTTGAGGTATTTCTCATCATCATTTTTAGCCATGCGCTCAAGCATCGTAAGTACACGCTTAGTACAAGCAGTACGTAAAGATGTGGTGACTTTATTATCTTGTAAGATTTCACGAGATACGTTTAGTGGTAAATCGTTTGAATCTAACACACCCTTCACGAAACGTAGGTAAGTAGGCATAAACTGTTCTGCGTCATCCATAATGAATACACGCTGTACGTACAGTTTTAGACCGTGTTCTTTTTCACGGTTCCACATGTCAAATGGGGCGCGAGCAGGAATATAAAGTAGGCTTGTATATTCTTGCTTACCTTCTACACGGTTATGGCTCCATGTTAGTGGATCTTCAAAGTCATGTGCAATGTGCTTATAGAACTCTTGATATTCTTCATCTTTCAATTCATTTTTCGATAATGTCCACAATGCGCTTGCACGTGTTACTGATTCCCATTCACCTGGTACTGCTGGTGTTTTTTCACCGTCTGGACCTTCTGACTCAGGTTGTTCTTCTTTCCACATTTCAACAGGGATGCTGATATGATCAGAGTATTTATTTACAATTTGACGCAGTTTCCATTCATCTAATAAATCATCTTCACCTTCACGTAAGTGTAAGATAATTTCAGTACCACGACTTTCTTTGGTGATATCAGCGAGACGGTAGTCGCCTTCACCTTCTGATTCCCACTGTACTGCTTGGTCAGCTGCTGCGCCCGCTGCACGTGTATTTACTGTCATCATATCTGCTACGATGAAACCAGAATAGAAACCAACACCAAACTGACCGATTAATTGCGAATCTTTCGCTTGGTCACCAGATAGATTGTCAAAAAATTCAGACGTACCTGAACGTGCAATCGTACCTAGGTGTGAGATAACATCTTCACGTGACATGCCGATACCGTTATCAGCAATAGTAATTGTACGCGCTGTTTTATCCAACGATACACGTACACGTAATTCACCATCATTTCCATATAAACTGTTGTCTGATAATGCTTTAAAACGAAGTTTATCGGCTGCATCTGCCGCATTAGAGACGAGTTCACGTAAAAATATTTCTTTATTTGAATATAAAGAGTGGATCATTAATTTAAGCAGTTGCTTAACTTCAGCTTGAAAGCCGTGAGTCTCAGTATTAACTGTATCAGTCATTACTTGTTCCTTTGTTCTAATGGGTGATTCAGATTAAAACTATCTGAATTTATTCGTTAATAGATAGATGGGTTTGTTATCAGTGTTTTCAAGGGCAGTTTATAATTTTTATCTGTGACCTTTAACGCAACAACTATAAAATACACTACAAAATAATATTAAACATAAGAAAGTCCTTGCATATTAGTATACTAACCACCAATATATTGTGCGCAACTTAAATTAATTAATACACATTAGCACTCGTGCTCATTCTATTATTAAGGTACTTAAAATGACTAAACTTTATGATTTCGAAGTAACTACAATCACAGGTGAACAAAAAAAACTCAGTGATTATAAAGGTCAAGCAGTGTTGATTGTAAATACAGCAAGTAAATGTGGATTTACTAATCAATATGCTGAACTAGAAGAGTTACACCAAAAATATGGCAGCCAAGGATTAGCGATTTTAGGCTTCCCTTGCAACCAATTTAAACAACAAGAGCAAGGCTCAGATACAGACATCAACTCATTTTGCCAACTTAACTTTGGCGTGACGTTCGATATGTTTAGTAAAATAGATGTTAACGGTAATAATGCAGATCCTCTTTATAATTGGCTTAAAACAGAAGCTAAGGGCATATTAGGCAGTAAAGGCATCAAATGGAATTTCACTAAATTCCTCATAAACCGTGATGGAGATGTTGTCGATCGATTTCCACCAACCTTGTCACCAAAAGGCATGGTTAAAGACATTGAAAAACTACTATAGATTTCCAATTAAAAATAAAGTATTTAATATTTACAATAACTTAGTTTAATAGCCAACCTTTTTTTTAGATAAAGCTAACTATTTAACCTCGTTTATTTTTACATTAAACAACCCTCATAAGGGGTGGAACTTAACCTTCCTCTGTCGTATAGTAGGCGTAATTCATTACAGGAAGGTTTTACATGTTTCGCGACAATCCACTACTATCTCAATTAAAACAAAATATGCGCCAAAATACGCCTAGTGTAGAAGGCACAGTTAAAGGCACAGAACGTGGTTTTGGCTTCCTTGAAGCAGATGATGGCGAGAGCTATTTCATTGCGCCGCCTCACATGAAAAAAATCATGCATGGCGATAGAATTAAAGCGTATATCGAAACTAACGGTGATAAAACATCAGCAGAACCAGATACCTTAGTTGAAGCTAAGTTAACGCGTTTTATTGCGCGTATCAGTATTACTAAAAATAAACTAACAATTCTTGCAGATAGCCCTGTTATCAACATGCCAATCAAAGCAAAATTAGTCGGTTTGGATGGCCAAAAAGTAAATGAAGGTGACTGGGTTGTTGCACAACTTAAATCTCATGCATTAAAAGACGGTAATTTTACTGCAGAAATAACAAGCTTCGTCGCGACTGCAACCGATCCCAATGCACCATGGTGGGTAACATTAGCACGTCAAGACTTAGCTAAAGATGTACCAGCTATGCCTGATTCGGTTGAATTCAAAGATGACACAACACGTGTGGACCTGACAGATAAAGCCTTTTTCACTATCGATTCAGCATCAACGCAAGATATGGATGATGCACTGTTTATTGAAAAAACAGCGGAAGGTAATTTAAAAGTAACTGTCGCAATCGCCGATCCAACATCATATATCCCTGCCGATTCAGAACTAAACAAAATTGCAGCAGAACGTGCTTTCACCGTTTATCTACCGGGGCGTAATATCCCAATGATGCCACGTGAACTCAGTGACAGTGTTTGTTCACTTGTTGCTGGTGAAAAACGTCCAACATTATGCTGTACTTATACCATCCAAGAAGACGGTGCATTAGCTGAAGAGTTTGAATTTTTCACAGCCTGGATCACATCACAACACAAACTGTCTTACACACAAGTTTCAGATTGGATTGAAGAAGTATCAACTGAATGGCAACCTGAAGCAGAATTGGCTGAACAGTTACAATCACTGGCTACTTTTGCACGTCATCGTCAACAGTGGCGCAAGAAGAATGCAATCGTATTCCCAGACCAACCTGATTACAGCTTTGAACTAGATGAAACCGGTAATGTACTTGCTATTCATGTTGAACACCGCCGAATTGCTAATCAAATGATTGAAGAAACAATGGTTGCGGCAAACATTACAGCTGCACGTTTATTCCGTCAAAATGGTGATGTTGGTGTATTTAATACGCACGCAGGGTTTGACCCAGAGAAAATTGATCTGGTTGTCGAATTGTTAACCGAGCATGGTATTGAATGTACCAAAGAGCACATCCAATCACTACCAGGTTATGTTGAATTACAGCGTACACTCGCTGAAAAAGCCAATCCAGCTTTAGACAGTCGTTTACGTCGTATGCAAAGCTACAGCATAATCAGTGCAAGTGCAGAACGTCACTTCGCGATGGGCTTAGACGGTTATGCAACATGGACTTCACCTATTCGTAAATATGGTGACATAATTAACCACCGTCTAATCAAGGCAACATTGACAAATGGTTCAGCACCGTCAGCGACTGAAGATGAAGTGATCTTAATGTCAGAACGTCGTCGTCAACACAGAATGGCTGAACGCGATATTTCATCGTGGTTATACGTTGATTACCTAACACCTGCAGTAGAAAGCAAACAAGCATTCGAAGCAAGTATTATGGATGTTAACCGTGGTGGTTTACGTGTGCGTTTACTTGAAAATGGCGCGGTTGCATTTATTCCTGCTAGCTTATTACATGATAATAAGAAAGAAGTTAAATGCTTAATTGAAACTGGCCAAATCAGTATTAAAGATCAAGTCGAATACAGCCTAGGTGATGTGATTTACGTTAACATTGCTGAAATTAACAAAGAAAAACGTAACATTGTTGCTAAACCGATAGAAAAAATCGCGGGTTAATCGCTACCACGATTAATAACAAATAGTAGTCACGTATTCGTTGTTATTGTTTTTATACAATGCCGTTAACGAGGGTAAGGTCATTTGCCCTCGTTAAATAATAAACCCTGCCTCACCCCAATGTCGTTGTCGTTTAGTGTTCAATTGCACAATTAATTTAAGCGCATTATTTGGATCTACCTGCCAGTTGGCACTAATATCCGGATTTAACGCCGTAAACTCCGCCAGCATGTTTTTTAAATGTGTCAGCATTACCATCGTGACTTGCTCACGTTTCGGCATATCAATCACAAACTTAAATGCTTGTAACTCCATCATTTGGTATTGCTGTAACACAAATTCTAAATCTGCTAACTTTTCTTCAAATTTAAGCTGTTCGTACTTTACCTGTTCCTTCACCAACGCGACATCCACCATAGCTTGGTTATCAATATTGATTGCATCGGCATAAATACCCTCCATATTAACGAGTCCCTGTGTTGAGTTGTCATCATAAATAGACAATAAAGCCATGTTTTTAGCGTTGGCGCTATTTGAATAGGTCAGGATTAAATTTGTTGTTGCCGTTAGGCAAACTAGGAAGCAACTCAGTAATAATAACGGCGTAAATTGTTGGTGCCCGTCGTGTAATGTCCATAATGTATTTAGTTTTAATATTGGGTTCATTTAAAGCGGCTCATTAATCATCAATGAGGCTATTAAACCAAACAAGTGTGGCGATAAAATTTCATTAAAGTGATGAAGAAAGATGAATTATGACTAAATGTGGCAAAGTGCTCATTAGAAGATGTGCTAAAAATGATGAACAAGCCCGAACTACAGAGTGGAAGCACTCGAGAATTGTAGTTCGGGTTAACGTAATAAACTGTTAATAATCAATTTCTATCGGCAGTGCAAGAACTCAGCTCTTGTTTCTGGACGTGATTTAAAGATACCACCCAGTGATGTAGTTGTCGTTTCACTAGTTGCATCCATCACACCACGAGCCTTTACACAATAGTGCGTAGCAGTAATGCTAACAGCAACATCTTGCGAATCAAGCAAGGTTTGCAGCGCAACTAAAATTTGTTGCGTTAAGCGCTCTTGCACTTGTGGTCGACGTGAGAAAAACTGCACAATACGGTTAATCTTTGATAATCCAATCACTTTGCTACGAGGAATATAAGCAATCGTAGCCTTTCCATCGATAGTCACAAAATGGTGTTCACACGTACTCGTTAACGTAATATCACTCACCTTAACCATTTCATCCACTTGCATTTTATTGTCAATTAAAGTGATTTTAGGGAATGACGCATAATCCAATCCTGAGAATATTTCATTTACATACATTTTTGCAATACGGTGTGGCGTTTCAACCAAACTATCATCGCTTAGATCCAGCTCTAATAATTTTAGAATCTCGGTAAAATGCGATTCAATGCGTTCTTTCTTTTCTGAGCTTGTGAGTCCAGTTCCGATCATCGGTGTTTCTAACCCTCGCTCTTCCAAGACTGAACGGACTAATAAAGCTTCTTTACTTAGGCAGGTCATTAATTACTCCACAAACGGATCGACTTAAGATAAGGGCGCATATTAACATCTAACAATTAATAAGATAAACAAATTAGCATAAATAGCGTTAATTAAGCTTTTTATTGTTATAGATCCTATCGTCGACCTGCTGAGTTTGTCATAATTACCGATATATTAAAAAATAACCAACAAGGGTATACAATGGGATGTTGTGACGTACAAGGGCTAAAGCCGCTGGATTTAGCGATGCAAGAGATGTTAGCCGATATTGATGCAATAAAAGAAACACTCACATTAGATTTAGCTGATGCTCTCGATTATATTCTTGCTGAAGACATCGCCTCACCAATAAATGCCCCACCTTTTGATAATTCAGCGATGGATGGCTATGCCGTTCGAATCACAGATCTAAACCAATCAATGACTCTACCACTTGCTGGCAAAGCCTTTGCCGGTCAACCCTTTAATGATGAGTGGCCAGTCGGTACTTGTATCCGCATTATGACTGGCGCACCAGTACCAGCAGGTTGTGAAGCCGTTATCATGCAAGAAAGAACACAAGTAGACGGTGATCAGGTTACCTTCAAAAGTTTACCGCCAATGCATGACAACATTCGAAATGCCGCAGAAGATATCGCCATCGGTCAAGCTGTATTAACTAAAGGTCGTCGTCTAACACCCCGTGATATCCCAATGCTAGCCACCATCGGCATTGATAAAGTAACCGTTTATCGCCGCCTAAAAGTCGCTGTATTCTCAACTGGTGATGAACTAAAAAGCTTAGGCCAACCACTTGCAAACGGTGAAATTTACGACAGTAACCGTTATAGCATCAATGCGATGTTGTCGCGTTTAAATTTAGACATTATCGATTTTGGGATTATTCCTGATAACGAAGACCGACTTCGCGAAACATTTATCAAGGCAGATGCAGTTGCCGATGCAGTGATCACCTCAGGGGGCGTATCAGTTGGTGAAGCTGACTACACCAAAATATTGCTTGAAGAACTGGGCGAAATTGGTTTTTGGAAACTCGCGATAAAACCAGGCAAGCCATTCGCATTTGGTACATTACCAAGCAGTAAGTTCTTTGGCCTACCAGGTAACCCAGTATCAGCAACCGTGACATTCCATCAACTTGTGGTACCTGCATTAGCCAAAATGACCAATCAAGTTTACACACCAACACCACGTTTCAATGCTATTGCGGCAACAAAATTGAAAAAGGCACCAGGTCGTATGGACTTCCAACGAGCCGTTTATAGTGTCAATGCAAGCGGACAACTTGAAGTTGTATCAACAGGTAGTCAAGGATCTGGTGTATTTAGCAGCATGAGTCATTCCAATTGTTTTGCCATCATTGAGCAAGACCGCGGGAACGTTGAGATTGGCGAAACCGTGACTATCGAACCATTTAACGAGATCTTAAATTAATGACAACCCCATCTCCTGATGGCGACTCTTCTTCCGAAGACATCTTATCTTCGGAAGAAGAGTTACGCTATAACCGCCAAATCGTCTTACGCAACTTCGATTTCGATGGTCAAGAAGCATTAAAGCAAGCCAAGGTATTAATTATTGGTGCAGGCGGTCTTGGCTGTGCAAGTAGCCAATATTTAGCGTCAGCCGGTATGGGGCGGATGACATTAGTCGATTTTGACCATATTGAATTGTCGAATTTACAGCGTCAGTTACTCCATCGTGACAGCCGAATCGGTGAATTTAAATCACTTTCAGCTAAGTACGAGCTGGAACAAATAAACCCACACTGTAAAGTTCAGGCTATTACTAGAAGGCTGTCTGAAGATGAGTTAACAGACTTAATAAAACAACATGATATAGTGCTTGATTGTACTGATAATGTCGATACACGTGAACAGATAAACCGTGCTTGTTTCGCTTTACGCACACCATTAGTATCAGGTGCAGCAATACGTATGGAAGGTCAAATCAGTGTGTTTACTTATGCCGATGATGAGCCTTGCTACCAATGCCTAAGCCAATTATTCGGTAACGGTACATTAAGCTGTGTAGAATCAGGTATTATGGCGCCGATGGTGGGTATTATTGGTGCGATGCAGGCCATGGAAGCAATTAAGGTTATTGCTGATTTTGGTCAACCAATGACCGGAAAAGTATTAATTATTGATGGTCTCACACTTTCATTTCAACAAATGAAACTACCAAAACTACCAACCTGTACCGTTTGCCACACTTCAAGAACAGCATAACCGTTATATTCTAGCGCAGTTATCAACCAACAGTTAATCGCGCTAGATTATAAGAAGATATTTGCCAGATAAGACACTAATAAACAATATACCACGTTGCCAATGATACTCGCCTCCAACCCTACAAACCAATATAACAAACTTAAAGCCATGGATGTAATTACCGATATAGTGACACTAAACAGGATAAGATTTATTGAGAGCGTGGACGTGATAATAGCAATCAAAAGTGCGACAAAGAGCGAGGCGATAAGTGATGACGTAAGAATAATTCTAGTTGCGAGTTTAACCGGCGTCACGTTCCCTTCCCGCTTAGATAGCTGAGATAGAAAAATAGATAGCGGTAACATGAATAAGCCCAAATAAAGAACACTTAAGACGATACCGCTAAGTAGAATTAATGCGATATCTAACGAACCAAATAATTGATGATATTTAAGAAATTCCTGTGGTAAATATGGTTCTGCAACCACAAAGATTAAGCTACACAAAGTCGCCGTTAATAAACCAAAGCAAGCACCAAATACCAGAGAAAGCTGTAATTCAGATAAAAAACATGAACGTTCTGTTTTTTGATGGGTAGGCGCAGACATTTTAGTTACGTAAACAATGCAAAAATAAGCCGCACTAGATAACATAAGTAGGCCAAGCACCACCAACGGTGCCACAAAAGTATTCGTTAAACCAAGTCCAATAGGTAAGTTCGAGAAAAAAAACGATGATATATTTGATTTTTCGGTAAACATAATGGCAGCCATAACTAAAAAAGCGCAAGTAAATACCACGCAACGTTGTAAAGTTGAGCCATTATTTAATGCCGTCTCGAGTAATGTTGTCTGTCTCTTCAATTGCTGCCCGATCATATTTTATTTACAATAAATGAGTTTAACGCTACTTCTCTCTCGTATTATAAGGATAAACATATCCCTAACACCCAAAAGGACGTAACTACAAATGGGTAATGATATATTTTATTCCGTATATATCAAGTTTAATTATCGTTTTTAGCCTAGATTCCTAGTATTTATGCGTTAAATCAATATTTGTAATACTCTTAGGTATCACATTTTGAGCACATGATGGTTCTAAAATTTAGAAAATTCATACTTATTATAAATTTACTAGTTTGAAATATAAGGATTTTTCATCATTTAATTTAATACTTAAAATTGAAATTAAATGATGTATTAATACCGAAATAAATGTAATATTCGAATTGTGACCTAACTACTCATTAGTAGGTGTATTACAACATTGCTAGTTGTAATTATATTTAAGTACTTATTGATTCAACAATTAGATAAAGGAATATAAAATGACAGACCTACGCGCTAAATTCGAAGCTACAGTAGACCAAGTTCAAAATGGCACAGCTAAGAAAAAGCCTTCACAAGAACTAAAATTAGAGTTTTATTCATTATTTAAACAAGCAACTGAAGGTGATGTGACATCTAAGAAACCATCTATTTTTGATATGGTTGCTTTCGCGAAATGGACTGCATGGGATAAAGTTCGCGGTTTATCTACAGAGCAAGCGATGGAAAAATATATTGCTCGTGTAGAAGAAGAAAACGCAGCTTAATTAATAAAAAATGACATTTTGTCAGTAAATAAGCCTATTTACTGACAATTTTTAGAGTAGATTATCTATTCATTAAGAAATAGACTTTAAATCTCAGGCCTATTATCTATTAATGAAGCGTTTCACAACTTCTTTTGGCTAAAAACCACTGCCTGCGGACACGATCACTCATAATTATTCCTTAAATTCACCTTGTAAATATCGATTACCTGCCAAAAAACAATCCAGCTACATCGGTCACCGACACCAGATACAAACCTTTTATATCAAAAACTTACAATTAATGAATGTAATATAACACACAACTAGGTTGCAATTATCAATAACTAATCAACCATTAAAAATTTAAATTTACTGAAAAACTAGGCCACAATATAAAGTGGGTGTAATATGAACGCATATTGCACGAAATAAGTGTTACAACGCCTAAAAAGGCACCAAATAAGCCTTGGGAATGTTGATTTTGTTAATGAAAACAACAATTTTATAAAAATAACGAGTGGGTGTATTGCTATGAGCCTTCAACCATGTATAATTCGTCTTAAGAAATTAGGCTAGTTTATATCGGTAGAATAAGCTTTAGTTAATACTTGTATTGATTATTGTGTTTTGTATTGTTTATATAAGTTACACCCTGGTTTTTTAACAAATTTTTTAATAACGTATATATATACAGGGTTTTTAATATGTCTAATACAGTAATCGGTAAAGTAAAATTCTTCAACGAAGCTAAAGGTTTCGGTTTCATCGAGCAAGAAAATGGCCCAGATGTATTCGTACATTTCAGCTCTATCTTAGTTGATGGCTTTAAAGTACTTACTGACGGTCAAAAAGTTGAGTTCACAGTAGGTCAAGGCCAAAAAGGTCCACAAGCTGAGAACGTTAAACCTCTTTAATAGTTTACTATTAATCGGTTAAACAGTTATCAAAAAAGGTGAACTTAGTTCACCTTTTTTATTACCTAAAATTAATGACACCTGATGTGATTTATATTTAGGTACTAAAAAAGCCAATGAGGTATCTCATTGGCTTTTTTATCGCTATAACTACACGCTTAAATACTGAAACTATTTAACAATAACTTCTAATTGCTTCTCTCTCGAACTAATACTCTCAGTTAAGCTTTTCAATACACCATTACTGATATTAAAAATCCAACCATGAATCGTTAACTCCTCCCCCTTGCGCCAAGCTCGCTTCACAATGGTCGTATTACAGACATTCCTAACCTGCTCTACAACGTTTAATTCACACATACGGTCAATTTTATCTTCTTCACTGACATCCTTTAAGTCGTCTATGTGGAAGCGTTCTACATCTTTAATATGACGTAACCAATTATCAATTAAACCATGCTGCTCATCGCCCATAGCGGCCTTAACACCACCACAACCATAATGTCCACACACAATAATATGCTTAACTTTAAGCACTTCAACAGCGTACTGGATCACTGATAAACAATTTAAGTCTGTATGCACAACAACATTAGCAATATTACGATGCACGAAAACTTCCCCCGGAGGCAGGGCCATAATCTGGTTTGCTGGTACGCGACTATCGGAGCAGCCAATCCAGAGATAGTCAGGTGATTGTTGCTTAGAAAGTTGTTCAAAAAAGTCAGGGAACTGTTCATTAATCTGTTCTGACCATGCGCGATTACGTTCAAATATCGATTTAATAGTACTCAAGGCTACGCTCTCTGATTAAATAACTACATTTTGAACCCTTAAACTAGCTTGTTTAATCAATATATTCAACTGATAAATAAGTAATCTCCGGATATAAGCCACTGGACTTATGAGTGCAATTATTAAAAAACACGGTACAAACTGGCTATAAAAAAGCACCCAATCAAGGGTGCTTTTTATTATCACAAGCTGAACACTAAATTGTTATTTAGCGACTTCCTCTTGTTTTGACAGGCATGATTTCAACATAAAGAAACCAACAATACCGGACAGTAATGAACCTAAGATAATACCAAGTCGCTCATCAAATAATGAATTTGAACCTGTATCCCCAAAGGCTAATGAACCAATAAACAAGCTCATTGTGAAACCAACACCACATAGAATGGCTGTACCGTATAAAGAACACCAGTTCATACCTTTTGGCATTTGTGCGACTTTACATTTAATTGCTATCCAACACAGACCAAAGATGCCTACCTGCTTACCAATAAATAAGCCTAATGCAATCCCCATAGGTACAGGGTGTAAAATTTGCTCTAGACCAACACCTGATAAATTAATACCCGCGTTCGCAAAAGCAAAGATAGGCAAAATAACAAATGCAACAACAAAGTGCAGGCCATGTTCCATCGTCTTCAGTGGTGAATGTGACTTATCTTTTGACTGCATCGGAATAAACAGCGCAAGAATAACACCCGCCAATGTCGCATGAACACCAGATTTCAGCATAGCAACCCACATGACTATACCTACGATGATATACAATGCTTTTGAATCAACATTACGTTTATTGAAATAGGCCAACACAGGAATACATAATGCCGTAACAATAAGCGCCAAAATCGAAATCTTCGATGTATAAAAGAAAGCAATAATTAAAATCGCACCAATATCATCAAAAATAGCGAGCGATGTTAAGAATATTTTCAAACTTACAGGTACTCGAGAACCTAATAGACTCAAGATACCTAACGCAAATGCAATGTCTGTTGCCGCAGGGATAGCCCAGCCGCTTAACGCAGCAGGATCATCCATATTAAAGTAAACATAGATAAGCGCAGGGAATAACATACCACCGATAGCACCCACGCCCGGCAGAATAATATTTCTAGGATCCGATAACTCCCCTTCTACTAACTCTCTTTTTAGCTCAAGTCCAACTAAAAAGAAGAACACAGCCATTAAGCCATCATTAATCCAAAGTAACAGTGGTTTCGCTATCTCTAAACCACCAAGCTTGATCTCTACTGGAATTTCCAGAAATGATGCATATAGATCTTGTGCAGGGCTATTAGCTAAAATCATAGCTAATACAGCTGAGAACATTAAGATAATGCCACCTGCTGATTCTAGTTTAAAGAAACTAGATAAAAATGATTCTTGTGTGTTGTTCATATTTTTCCTTTATATCAACATTTTCATTTATAAGGGGTAAGCTCAATGCAATGATGCCTATTACACCCAATATAGAATGAAGATATTTCAGTATTATCAATTTATATAAATTAAAGCATAATTATATTTAATGCTATTAAGACGCTCTTCTAATGCTATCGCCTCCGTCTTACTCGACATAATATGACAAGTAATATGACACATAATAATAATAAATCACACATATAAATATCAAACATGATTCTAAAAAATAGTCATAAATAGCGAAAAACAGTGATAAAACCGATTAAAAAATAAAAACAACACAGAATGGAAATAAAAGCCTTTCCACAAGCCACTTATTAAGCTCTATAAGAAACGATCTGAGTACAACTAAAACTAATATCAGCTGATTTTTTAATGGCGCTTTAATGGCCTTTTAGGATAATTTAATGAAGAGTTAAATATTTAAGCTAAGTATGAAAAACAAACAAATGAACAAAAAAAGACCTGTTAGTATAAACTAACAGGTCTTTTACTCTAAGCTCAATGAGCAATCGTAATTACTTATAAGGATTAACCGTTAATTAACCTAGCTGCATCCGCATCTAAAAACCACTCAGTTTTACCTTGGCTGGCTTTTACTTGTGCTGCAGGGTATGCAAGTGCAGCATCATCATTATCATGAATTTGCTTGATCACTTGTGCTTTACCTTCACCCATTACTAAATAGCTAATACGCTTTGCATTTGCTAACAGGCGTGCCGTTTTAGAGATACGATACTGTCCTGACTCTGGGTGCTGCGCAATAATTGCAATATTTTGATCATTATAATCAGTTTGGCCTGGAAATAATGATGCAGTATGTCCATCACCACCCATGCCAAGCAAGATCCAATCAAAACAAGGTAATCCATTATTGGCAGGAATACATGCTTTCATTTCTTGTGCAAAACGAGCAACTTCTTGCTCTGGCGCATCTTCACCTAAAATACGATGAATATTCTCAGCAGGTAATGCAACTTGAGAAAATAATAACGTTTGAGCTTCACCAAAATTACTTTCAGCATCATCAGGTGCTACACAACGTTCGTCACCCCACCAGAAGTGCAAATTGCCCCATTCAATACTTGTAGCAAAGGGTGCCTTTGCTAATACTTTGAATAGTAGCTTTGGCGTACTGCCACCTGATAATGAGATATGCACAGGCTTATCTTGTTTACTGTATTCAACGAGCGAATTAGCCAATGACTCAACAACTTGTTGAGGTGTTTCAAAAGTACGATAATCCATCATAGTTCCACTTCTAAAGTTTAAATTAATTAATCACTTCTTCGCTAGAAAAGCGCCACTCACGACCATCTTTCTCTAACATTTCATCGGCTTTGTTCGGACCCCAAGTACCACACTTATAACCAAATAAAGATTTCGCTTCTTTTTTATAGTCTAAGATTGGTTGTACGTATTCCCAACATGCTTTAACCGCATCAGAACGAGCAAATAGCGTTGCATCGCCCTTCATACAATCTAGCAGCAAACGTTCGTAAGCAGTGAGCAGATTATTCTCTTCTAAGCTATTATAATCAAAACTCATTGATACTTGTTGAGCGGTGAAGCCTGCACCTGGTTTTTTCAAACCAAAGTCCATCTGAATTGATTCGTTTGGCTGAATGCGTAAAATCATTTTATTCTCAGGTGCATTCTGACCAAAAACTGGATGTGGTGTTTTCTTAAAGTGAACAACGATTTCAGTTAAACGTTCAGGCATACGTTTACCGGTACGTACATAGAAAGGCACACCGTTCCAACGCCAATTATCAATCATCATCTTCATACCAACATACGTCGGTGTACGAGAATCTTCATCTACGTCATTTTCACTACGATAACCAGGTAATTCTTCGCCATTTACAACACTCTTAGTGTACTGACCTAATACGAGATTATCACGTAAGTCTTGTTCTTCAAGTGGACGTAGACTTTGGATCACTTTAACCACTTCATTACGCATTGCATCCGCGTTAATTACCGCCGGTGGTTCCATCGCAACAAGTGCTAATACTTGCAACAAGTGGTTTTGCAGCATGTCGCGTACTGCACCAGAGTGATCGTAGTAACCACCACGCTCTTCTACACCTAAGCTTTCAGCAGCCGTAATTTCAACATAGTCGATAAAGCTACGGTTCCAAAGCGGTTCGAATAAGCCGTTAGAGAAGCGATATACCAATAAATTTTGAACTGTTTCTTTACCTAGATAATGATCAATACGGTAAACCTGACGTTCACGGAAACAAGCATGTAGATGCTCATCTAACTCATTTGCCGACTTAAGATCATAACCAAATGGCTTCTCAACGATTAATCGTTTCCAGCCATCACGGTCTTTATTTAATTTATATTTTGCTAAATTAGATGAGATTGCAGCGTATAGACTCGGAGGTGTGGCCATATAATAAATAGCATTACCAACCGTATTATGCGTTTCAGATAATGTCTCTAAGCGCGCTTTAAAAGCACCATAACTATCAGCATCGGTCATATTCATCGAGATATAGTATAAGTGCTTACAAAAGTCTTCAGCTTGTTGCTTATTGACACCTTCACTTTTGATCAAATCATTAGTTACTTTTTCACGGAATGAATCATCCGTATATGCAGTTTTACTCGCACCCAAAATAGAAAAATCTTCAGGTAACAGTTCGTTGACATAAAGGTGATAAAGCGCGGGGAGTAGCTTTCGTTTTGTTAAATCACCCGAAGCACCAAAAATGACAATACTGTTATTCTCAGGTTTTACCATGGTTTTATTTCCTAAAGATTTTATCGAAAAGATTAGAATATATGGCTTTAGTCCGTTTGTACTACGCACAGATAACAGACTAAGGCGCGGCATTATCACTCAAAATGATCGAAAACTAAAATGGTTTCAGCAATATATTACTCAAATACCTACAAGTGAGTACCCAAGTGAAAGTACATCTCGAATAAAACCTCAAACCACTTTCGAATGAAACGAAGAAACGAAAGTTTAGAAAGTAAGGACTCAACGTTAAATATTAAAATTGTGCAATTTATCTACGCTACAAACAGGGATTCACTATTCTAGGCATTCTCCGACAAGTTTAATGTCTACAGAGGTGATAATGTCTTCGTTATATCGTGCCCTATAAGATAATGTGCAATCTGTCGATTCAAGTTTATTCATCTTTACCCAAGAATAACTTTTATTTTCATTTTTGCAGGTATAAGTGGCATCGATAGAATCCACTTCAATACCTTCGACAAGAGGACGTGTCGTTAAACCTAAAATATGGCATATTTCTGTTGGATAAAGTAATTTTCCTGACACCCGGTAGCTTTTGTGGGTATCGTATTGAACAAAGGTTAGTCCATTCGGGCGCGTTTGTTTTCGCGAATCGATATTTGAGGCTGTTTTTAAATTATCTACCGCGTTGTTCAACTTGCCACGCATATCATTAAGCACTGCAATTTTAGCTTCTCGATGTGTCTTTGTATATTCAGGTATGGCGAACATAGCGAGGATAGAAAGAATTACAATAACAAACGTTAATTCGATCAATGAAAAGCCCATTTTATCTTTCATCTTTATGTAAAACCTTAATTAATATCAATTAACAGGGCAATATTAACACACATAAAAATGATAAGGGTGGATAAATCAAACTAATTAATCCATCATCTTAATATAAGTTACATGAGTATTTGATACTGTAACTAAATCGAGATATCTTAAGTTATTGACCTTAAACATTTGATGCTGGAACCTATTTATGAGAGCCAACCGCCCTGCTGTTTTCTATTCATTCCGACGTTGCCCATATGCAATGAGAGCACGACTAGCTATTCGTTATAGCCAAGTTGAAGTTGAGCTAAGAGAAGTTGTTTTAAAAGATAAACCAACAAGCTTGTTGGCTTATTCTCCAAAAGGAACAGTGCCTGTTCTTGTCACTAACGACAAACAGATTATTGATGAAAGTCGCGATATTATGCAATGGGCGCTATCACAAAACGACAGTAATAATTGGCTTCGTAAAAACCTGCCTCAATTACAAAAACAAATCACCGCACTGATCGATGAAAACGATAACGAATTTAAAGCCATTTTAGACAAATATAAATACGCGGATCGCCATCCAGAATATACTGAAGCAGCATATCGCGAACAAGGCTGCCATTTTCTAAATCAATTAGAGCTCCTGCTAACATTGCACAGTAACCTTATTGACGAAGAAACTAGCCTGGCTGATATTGCTATTTTTCCTTTTATCCGCCAATTCGCAAGTGTGGACAAAGATTGGTTTGCACAGTCACCCTACCCTAAATTACGCGCATGGTTAGCACAACACACAAGCTCTCCTTTGTTTACTGATATTATGTACAAATATCCACAATGGTCAGCTGGCGATAAAGCAGTATATTTAGCATCAGTAAGTTAGGCATATAAAAAAGCCAGAGCTACCTAAGTAGTCTGGCTTTGAAATTTAATTAATGCGATTATTATATAGCCAACATACGACGTGCTGCATCGACTACAACTTTAATTGATGATGTTTCTACCGCCTTCATCGCAGCCTGATCCGGGATCTCTTTTTGAGTGCGGTTAATGATAACACCAGCAACACAACCTGCTTTTAAACCTTGACTTGCACACATAGTAAAGAGAGTTGCTGATTCCATTTCAAAGTTCAGAACCCCCATTTCTTGCCACTCTTGCATTGAACCTTGGAAACGACGAGTAACACGACCCGAAAATGTGTCATAGCGTTCTTGCCCAGGGTAGAAAGTATCACTTGATGCGGTTACGCCCATGTGTACTTTAATGCCTTCTGCATCAACAGCAGCTTTCATTTCTGTTGCAACAGCAAAGTCAGCAACAGCAGGATATTCCATAGGTGCAAAGTGTGAACTTGCACCATCAAGGCGTACTGATGCAGTTGTAACAATCATATCGCCAACATTAATGTGTTCTTGAATTGCGCCAGTAGTACCCACTCGTAAGAATGTAGTCACACCTAGCTGAGCAAGCTCTTCAACTGCAATCGATGTCGAAGGGCCACCAATGCCAGTTGAGCATACAACAACCTTCTTACCTTCTAATTCTGCTAAATAAACAGTGTATTCACGATGACTTGCTAAAAACTGTGGGTTTTCCATTTGCTGTGCGATCTTTTCAACACGCGCAGGATCACCTGGAATGATAGCCAATTCGGCACCTTGTAAATCTGATTTGTTGATACCAAGGTGAAAAACATTTGCAGTCGTCATAGCGTATTCCTTAAATTCGGAGAGTTCAGTTATAATAAGAATTATATAATGGTATTAAAATAACTGGAAATATTAAGAAATAATCATAATGCAGCATGTATCTCTATAAAGTGATAGTAATCACATATCTCATACATGGTGCCTTTATATAACGACATTGATGAATTTATGAACAATACATATATTTATTTCAAGTGAAACCAACTTTAAATACATAACACTAAAGATTTTTCTACTTCAAACGCCTAGAGGTATTGTGAATACTTACTTGCTCCATACTGTTAAGCTTGTTATAACCTAAACTGTTATTTCATATACTCTGGTATTTCTTACCTATGCTAAAAATTGCCACCTTTAATCTTTTTAATTATATTGAACCACCGTTTGCTTGCTATGATTTTGACCGAATCTATGACGAGCAACAATGGCAGAAAAAGCAGAAGTGGATACGTGATTATCTTGCCGACCATCAGCCTGATGTCATCGGTTTTCAAGAAGTGTTTAGCCCTGACTCTTTAAAAGCATTAGTAGCGGAATGTGATTACCCGTATTTTGAAGTAGTCGATAGCGCCGACGTTATCGAAGACTATATTTTTCGCAGCCCAGTTGTGGCTATCGCATCTCGCTATCCGATAACAGACATCACAGCAGTCATGCCTGATACCGACCTTGCCATCAGCATGGGCTTATCATCAGAGTATCAGTTTAGCCGTAAACCACTGCGCGCCAGTATTGAATTACCGCACCTAGGCACAACAGATTGTTATGTCGTGCACTTTAAATCTAAACGACCAATGCTAGAAAGTGAAGATAATGAACTGGCGACAACCAAAGCTGTGCTCGATGCTTTTACCAAACAAATGTGCGGAAGTTGGGGATCATCAATGCAGCGTGGTTCCGAAGCAGCATTATTATTCCAACAGATGATTCAACGTCGTCTAGAAACCAATAACCCGATGATACTAATGGGCGATTTTAACGATGTACTCGATAATAATAGAGATGGCGTATTATCACACCTAACCATGAATACATTACGTTTCAATTCAGATCCTCAAGCGCAAGAAATTGTAAAACAATATAGTTTGCAAGACAGTTGGCATTTATATCAACACGCAGCAAACGGTTCGGTGGCAAGTTGTACACCAGCGCCCCGCCCCGCGACACATTACTTTTGTAATAAAGGCTCAGTCCTCGATTACATCTTATTATCGTGTGAGTTTAATACCGAATACCAACGAAGCCTTTATGAAGTCAGCGATTACCACACGTATGATCGTCATCTGATTAACCCTATCTATGAGCGTGATAGCGAAAGTACCGATCATGCAGCTGTACAAATCAATTTACAATTGAGAAATTAGCACTTACATAAGGTGATTTAAATCATTCTGTAATTAAATTACATATTCTACTTGCGTTAACCCGATTCTATTTTATAATGCGCCAATCTATTCGAGGGAGTAGTCGCTTCACGCAAGTGAGGGAGTACATCAACATAACTGACCCGCAGGTCATGGTGTATTCAACTTAGTTCGAGATTAATAGTCCGAAGCTAAGTTTGATGAGACTTGAACAAGTAAACACCTACTTTCGAGGGCCGGTGTCGCTTGTTTATGTCTAAATGCCCTCGTACGAGAACGTTATGTCTTTATTACTACCTATCATTGCAGTGTTAGTTGGCTTTATTTTACTGACCCTAAGTGCCGATCGTCTTATCTTAGTATCATCAACATTAGCGAAACAGTTTGGTGTTTCGGTTATGTTTATTGGCATGACTGTTATTGCATTTGGTACTTCATTTCCAGAACTCGTTGTCAGTGCTATTGCATCATTTAATGGTGCAGAAGGTCTTGCTGTCGGTAATGCTATCGGTTCTAACATCATCAACAGTGGTTTAGTATTAGCGCTTTGTGCCTTATTTATGCCGCTTGTTATTCAAGTGCGCTTCATTAAACGCGAATTACCGATTCTAGTTATCGCTCTTATTGCTGTAATCGCGTTAATGTCAAATGGTTCAATTACGATGTGGGACAGTATTATACTGCTCATATTACTCGCGCTGTACTGTGTATACCTCGCTAAATCGTCATCAGAGGAAGATGTTGAAAATGAATTAGAGTTTTTGGATGTTAGCCAGAAACGAGCGTTGGTCGAAACGATTGCAATGCTTGTTATGCTGGTAATCAGTTCACAAATCATGGTTTGGGGCAGTATTCAACTTGCGAAAGCAATGGGTGTTAGCGACTTATTAATCGGCTTAACTATTGTCGCATTTGGTACAAGTTTACCTGAATTAGCAGCCGCTATTGCAGGTGTTCGTCGTGGCATGCCTGAAATTGCATTTGCGACGGTTATTGGTTCAAACACTTTTAACCTGTTAGGTGTATTAGCATTCCCAGGTCTAATTGGTGACGGATTACAACTGCCAGCAGAAGTACTCAATCGTGATGTCCCAATGCTTTCAATCATGACTGCATTTATGGTTATCTCATTTACCATGACTTACATGGCAGTGACTAAACGTCGCTCAGCTTTGACACCAGCACAACAAACAGATAAGGCAATCGCAACAGACTGTAAACTAAACTACCGTTTTGGTCGCCTTTCAGGTGCTGTACTGTTAATTATGTTTATTGGTTATACTTGGGTACTGTTTACGGCTTAAGGCTGTTTGCAGTTCAACATTATTTATAACTAAAATGAGACCTTATCAATAGCTTTAGCTATGCCATGATAGCGATAACTAACATTAGCCATCAACAAAAACAAATATCCAAACTGCCCTATTATCGCTAATGATAATAACCAGTAATACGCAGGGTTATATAATGTGGCCAGCAAGGTTATTAAGCTAAACACATGACTATATAATAAATATTGCATACGCGACTTGCTTAATAGCTCGTGCATATTAGGCAATAACGCAAATGCTTGCATATGAAAACCACATTGGCGTTGTAGGTGCAGGTATGCCAAAAAAGGCACAATTTTTATAATCATGGCCATGATTACACTTAATATCCAACCATAGATAAATACTGACGCTAACGTCAACGGTGACCACCCGAAACGCAGCAAAAAATCTTCAGTACCCGGTATAAAATTCATCATTAAGCTCATAATAAAACTAATAGAACAGCAAAGTAACAAACAACTTAACGCGATTAACCAACAGGTTACACTGATATCACTAATCTTTCGCTTACGTCTGGATAAACAGCTAATGGCTGTCACGGCATATACCATTAGAACTAACTTTAATAACCCAATGCAAATAGCTTGTGTTAGATGCCACATAGCAACATTGACAAGATCAAGTTGTGTCATACCGAGTGTCAGTAATGTATAAAACAGTAATACGATGAACATAAAACCGGGTAAATAACGAGTACACCATAATGGGAATGCAGGTGCTACATGAAACATGGGTAAGACTTGAAAGCTAACACCAATAATCACTAAACTAATCCAGCCGATCAAACCCCAACTAGCATGATTATCGGTAAGTTGTTTAGCCATATTGAATTGGCTATCGAATAAATAATCCGCTAAAAGTAAACTTGCAATAACGCCAACAATTAGCATAGCAATACAGCCTAGTCGTATCGTATTTATTGAAAAACGGACCTGACTACGCTGCCTAATCAACCATAATATCCCACAGATAAAACCACCCAATCCAAGTGTAAACAACACGCCAGCAAGAGCAAAGAATAGACTATTGTTAAACCCAAACACACTCGCTAAAAATGCAATAATTAACGAGATGGTTCCCACAGACATCATCACTAACGTAAATACTGATATAAGCTTTACTTTAGGCAGAGACTTGCCCGCCAATACCGGTAATAACTGTAAAATTGCCCCGCACATAATCATAGAAATAACCCCCAGCACAATAGCATGGGTAACAGCGAGCGTTGCAGGGTGCCATCGTGTAAACCACATAGACTCCCCTGCAAAGCCAATAATCAATGCGCTGATGATTGCAAATAAAGGTGCGACAAAAAAGAACCGCATGGGTACTGAGAATTCCGGTATTTTATCAAAATCTAATCCCACGAGGTTCATTATTTTTTCATCCTAGTCAATGCAGCTAATTCCAATTCATCTGCTTTAAAAGCGATCTTAATAACAACTGATAAATCTTCACAATAGTCATCTACACAGGTCTTTGTACTGTTTTTATTATCAATATCAACTCGGTAGACAAACCCTAGCGCTGTTAATTTGGGGTATAATGGGACTGGATTTTTACGGTGGTAAATAACCAGACACTGTCCATGAGATAATGCAGCCAAGGCAACTAATGCTTGTCGCATTGGCTCTGGCGCTTCTAACTCGCTGACATCAAGGTGAAGAAGGTGTAAATGACTCGTCATTATGAGTATGCTTTAACTTGCTTTAGCACCGAATCTGCATCTGGAAGGTGAGCCTGTGTCATTGGATATAACATCTGCTCTTCTTTCATATTATGCTGTTGCATTAGAATCATTAAGGTTTCAGATAATCCTAAGAATTCATTTCTATTTTGCGAAGACAGTTGTTGACTCATTTCAGCGACCAATTGACGCATTTGAGCATGCTCAGCACGCATGACTTGTGTTGGTCCCATCGTCATGCCAGTCGCTTGCTCAAACGCTGGAAATAAAATATTTTCTTCTTGTTCTAGATGTGTTTTAAAATCGGTTGTAAATATAAGCCACTGGCTAGCCGCTTCCGTCCAATTTGTTGCCGATACTGCCGATTCAGCAGCAATAAAAGAATCATCACAATGGCGGTGCTGTGCGGTCATGAAATCAGGAATCGTGTGCATAAAAGCCTCAAAATAAGAAACAGTAACAATATAACGACCATAGTACTGATCGAGCGTGTAGCTGTAATTGATTTATGTCTATTTTAAGGAAAAGACTGGACTCATTTTACTTTAAGAAAGAAGTCACTATCATCGGACTTGGCAAGCCCACTTTTATCACGCACAATGGCAACTTCAGAGGTACTTAGCAGGAATTAAGATGAACGACTGGTTTATTGTTAACGGCAATGCGCTTCGCCTAACTGCTTTTATCGGCTTATTTATACTATTATCTATTTGGGAACATTATCAACCCAGACGACCGCTAACAGTTTCAAAAATCCAGCGTTGGGGAAACAACATCGCGATCGTGATGCTTAATAACCTAGTACTAAAGTTACTTATGCCATTTCTGGCTATCGATGCGGCCATGCTTGCCGAGCGACAGCTGTGGGGGTTAACATATTTTACCAACCTAAACGGCTCAATAGGCACATTTATAATTATAATTTTCGCGATAATATTGCTCGATGCCGCAATTTATTTCCAGCATAGATTATTTCATCGAGTTCCCGCACTATGGCGTTTACATCGTATGCACCATAGTGATCTTGATATTGATGTCACCACCGCTATCCGTTTTCATCCAATTGAGATAATCCTATCGATGCTAATTAAAATTGCAGTGATCATAACACTTGGTGTACCCGTTATCGCTGTCGTTTTATTTGAGTTATTATTAAATCTGACCGCTATGTTTAATCACAGTAATATTAGGCTACCAGCTAAGATTGACCGCTACATGCGCAACATTTTAGTCACGCCTGATATGCACCGCGTTCATCATTCTGTAAATGGTCACGAAACCAATCATAATTTTGGTTTTTGTTTACCATGGTGGGATCACCTGTTTGACAGTTATCAAGCTCAGCCCAAATTAGGTCATCAGCAAATGCAAATAGGTCTACCTTATTTTCGTGGACCGAAAGAATGCCAGGTGCAGCGGATGCTAACCCAGCCGTTCAGAAATAAATAAACGATATTAAATAATAGTAATAGCAACATTTAAAGGTACTAATTACGTGACTCATTCTAAAAACACTTCAACAACATCGACTATTTCTAACGATGACGCACGTAAGCTCAGTCGTAAGGTGACTGCTGATGTCGCAACCAAACAGCTCGATGAGATCTTTATCGACAATAACGTATCTATTGATATTCAAATAGCCGTGACAGAATACCAAGGCAAAGAGCCTGTACAGTACTTGGAAATATTAGCAGCTCACCTACGCCCTGCTTATTTACGGATTATCATCGAATCATTACAAACACAAAACTTAGCCGCTTTAGATCCCAATAGCCACTACCTCAAGCTCAGTAAAACGCACAAAAATATGCTTGAGACATTGAAACAACATGAGAAGTATAAACAGCTCAATGATACCCAAATCATTGAACTGGCATTATTAGCGTTATTAAGACAGTAGGTACTAACTATTTATTTTACGTACTTGTTGTAAGTATTTAACCCAGCCTTTTGCACTTGCAGATGGGGCTATATGCAGAGCTAACTTCGCATGGCTAATCGCACGATCAAATTGCGCTAATTTGTAGTAAGCTCGAACTTTGGCTAACTCAATTTCCGCTTGTTCCTTTTTACTTTTATCTTGTTTAATTTGGTGGTGGTTTAGCTCTGCCAGTGCCGCCTCAAAATTCCCCTGCTGTAATAACAGTTGTGCTAATGGCCAGCGATATTCTGCTGTGTCATCTGTAGACAAGTTAATCAGATCACGCCATGTACTAATGGCCTTGTTCCACTCTTTCGCCATCTGCCAATATTGCGCTTGCTCAGCTAACATTTTTTGTCGTTTATCATTCTCAGTGATATCTTTTACTAACAAATTTAATTCACGCGCGGCCTGTTCAGGAATACCTTGCTGTGCATATAACTGCGCTAGAGTACGACGCTCTTGCACACTTAGTACAAGCCCTTGGCGCTGCGCTAAAATTAATGTGGTTAATGCAGCTTGTGGCTGTGAAGTACGCAGTTGCAAACCTGCTAACTGCTGCCACCACAATAACTTATCTGGTTCCACAACAATAATACGATCTAAAGTATGAATTGCAGCAGGCCATCGCTGCAATTGTGATTGTGCAGCCAACTGTAGATTTAGCACCTGAACTTGGTCCCCTTGCGTATTTAACTCTTCATATGACTCCACCGCACTGAGTACCTTCTCCCATTCATGTAAGTGATAATGGGTTTGGGCAATACGTAACCACAACACCGTGAATTCTTTGGTCTTAATATCTGATGCTTTTTTCTTGCGTTTCGTTACCGCTTTATGGCTCTCTTTGTCACTGTCTGCAGCCGTATTAACAAGAACATAGTAATGCGGCAACGCTTGTTGATATTTTTGCTGACTAAGTAAAATATCCGCCACCATTCGCTGCGTAATCCAAGCCTGCTCCGTTGGTAATAACTTACTTTCAACGGCCAATGATAAGTACTTAACCGCTTGGTCGGTGTTTTCTTGCTGCCAATGAAATATACCCAATACCCGTTGTACAAAAGCTTGGTCGTACGCTTGTCTCGGGGTAAGTTCAGTTAACAACTCAATTGCATCTGTATAGCGTTCTTGCTGCTGTAACGCTTGCGCGGCCTGGATCTTACCCGCAATAAATTGTGTTAACTGTGGCTGATTAGCATAGGCAGATGAGGTAACAAAGCACATTAGGACAAACAACCAACTGCTTTTCAGCTTATTTAAATAATGAATCATCGTTCTAATTTAAACTCCAAGGTGACCGTCTGATTAACTTGCATGATCGCTTTCCCCTCTTCCAACTTTGGCTGGTACTTCCATTTTCGTAATGCTTTCATTGCCGACTTTTCAAATAAACGTCTTGGTTTCGCATCAATTACTTTGATATCAATAGGACGGCCCAAAGTATCAATGGTAAATGACAGTTTGACCCAGCCCTGTGCGCCTTGTTTCATGGCGCGTGATGGGTAACGCGGTTCAACACGATACAAAGGCATTGCTTGCTGGTTAGCACTAAACTCACCAATTGCAGGCAAGCCAACTTCGACACCAATACTGGCCATATCAATACCAAGTACAGGCATAACAGGTAATGCTAGCGCTTTAACCTCTGCATTCGCAACGGATATACTGTCTGTGGGTGGCGGTGCATTTTTTGGTTGTTCGGGCAACGCACGTTGACGGCGGTTAACATCACGCTCTTGATCGATCATAACAATGTCGAACGCTTGTGCAGTCGATGCTTCAGGTTTACCTGAATGGCCGTTATCCACCATCCACGCCATTACGGTGAACAAAACTAATGTCATCGCTAAAGCCAGCGGTACAGCCAGTAAAAAACGTAACATTAAGACTTCTCCACCGCCAATGCGATACCGCTCACACCCGCACCATTCGCCGCATCCATCACTTTAACAACAGTGCCATTGAAGGCATGTTCATCGGCTTGGATAACTAAAGAGGCATCAGGTTGAGACAGTAACAAGTGCTCTAATGTTGCCTGTACACGCTCAACATCTACCATACGTTTATCAATATAGATGTCATTGTTCGCGGTAATAGCAATAAAGATACCAGCACCCGCTTGGCTAACCACATGACTTGCCTGAGGACGGTTAACTTCCACACCTGATTCACGTACAAATGAACTTGTTACGATAAAAAATATCAGCATGATAAACACGATATCTAACATCGAGGTCATATCAATTTGCGCATCTTCACGCGCGGCTGAACGACGATTAAATCTCATATTCATTCCTTAATAGATTGTCTTAATAATTTTTCTAATCTGCTATAGCGTGTGTCACAAGCCTTCGTTAAGCGGGCGTGAGAAAACATACCTACAAGTGCTGCAACCATACCCGCCATTGTTGGTAAGGTTGCTAACGAAATCCCTGCTGCCATTAACTTAGGTTCACTGCTACCTAATGTCGCCATAACATCAAACACACTGATCATCCCAGTTACAGTACCTAACAACCCTAACATAGGGCAAATAGCCACCAGCACTTTCAAAAAACTGAGGTTTTGCTGCAATGCTTGCTGCGCCTGTAGCAACCAACCAGCCCGAATGGCTTGAGCATGCCATGACCCTTGCTCTGAACGTACTTGCCAACGTGTCAACAAGTCACTTTGTAACGCAGGGAAATAGCAATACAAATACAACAACCGTTCCATCACGCAGAACCAACACAACATAACAATAGCAGCAAGCCAATACAGTATTGGTCCCCCCTGTTGCATAAATTGATTGACGCTTTCAAGCCAATCAACTGACGTCATATCAAAATGCATAACTTAGCCCATTTGCTGTGTAAAAGGAGTCACGTTCGTGTCATTAACGGCTGCAACAGTGAGTTTTTCAGCTTCTTCTGCAACTAAGCTAATGCCCTGCTTTTCTAAGATATCGCGAATATTATCGGCTTGCGTACTCAGTATGTTATGCGCAAGTAATAACGGCATTGCTGCAACTAAACCTAATACCGTCGTGATCAGTGCCATTGAAATACCACCGGCCATTACTTTTGGATCGCCATTACCAAACTGCGTGATCACTTGGAAGGTTTCAATCATGCCGGTTACTGTACCCAATAAGCCAAGCATAGGTGCAAGTGCAGCCAGCAATTTCAGCATCGACAAGCCTTTCTCTAACCCTTGTTGCTCATCGACCACGACTTCCATCAAGCGCAGTTCTAACGCTTCAGTGCTATTATGCAATGCCGATTTAACATTGCTATCTACGTATACTTGTAGAATACGGCCTAATGGGTTGTCACCTATCAGACTAGGGTTCGCTAGTTGTTGTCGGATCTTACGTCGAGCAAGCATTAGCTTCACGCCCTGTACCAGTGCAATCAACAAACCAACCGTCAACAATGAAATGATCACGTAGCCCACTGTACCACCATTTTCTAAGCGGTCTTTCAAGGTAGGGGTATTTTCTAATTGCGTTAGCATCACACCGCGCGAGGGGTCCAATACAAGGATATTACCGATTACATCAGCATTGATAAGATCTGCCGCAACAGGACCTTTTTCTGGCTGCTTTAGGTAAGCTGTCGCAGTTTGTTTTTCACCATTCCAAGTGAGATAACCTTTCTCACCCACTAGTCCAATACTACCGATTCGCACGGCTTGTTTATCTGCTAATTGCCCTGCGCCATCAATCACAGCAACATTCACCGTTTTGATTTCGCCACTTGCTTTAATTTGTTCTGATAACGCTGACCACAGTCCTGCTAGCTGCAACATTGAAGGTAAGGTTTTTGCTGCAACCACACCCACTACAATCGGCGCAAACGTTGCACTATCAATCGCGGTTACTGCGGTGCTAATTTCGCTATTTAACTGTTTTGCTGATTGACGTACAACACCAAACAATTCACCTAAACTACCGGTTTCTAACCGTAAATTAGTTTCTAGCTTCGCTAATTTTTCTTCGTTACGCGTAAACTCTTGGTTTAGCGTTTCAGTTTCATTTTGCAATTGACGTTGTTGCGCTAATAACGCCTGACGTTGCTGTTTAATTTCTTGTTCTGTTAATTTAAAGCCAGCTTCTCGTTGCTTTAACGCTTTTGTAAGCTGTTTATTATCTTGTTTTGTATCCTTGAGTAATTTTTCACTTACGACTTGCGCGTCATTATTCAGCGTATCCGCAGCTACAACAGGATTAATAGTCAAAGTATATGCACTAACGGTAAGCGCGCTTAATAGCAATGTCTTTGTTAAAAATAGTTTGGCTTTATTCACTGAAAATCGAGAGTTCATTGGGCATTACCTACACGTTGCGCAGTGGTCACTGGAAGAGAAATTAAGCTGGGTGCTATTTGTTTATTCGCCATTTTAAAGGCTTTATCGATATAATTTGTTTGTTCAGAAATAGCGACCCATGCCTGACGCTGGTCGTGCCACTGCCAATAATTTTGGCTGTCTAAACTGCGCGCAACAAATGCGATACGGCCAAGGTGCAATAAATCCACAATGATCCTGTTATTTGATGGAACAAGCGTAATTTCGCTTTGGTATACACCCAACTTAGTCCCATAGTCGATTTCAATTTGATATGCTTCTAAAATACGGCGGTATTTTTCAGCATCGCTGACATTCGCCTGACCCATCATGGTGTTTAATTTTGCTAATCGCGCTAGACGTTGTTCTTTTTTAATTGGTTTACCGGTATTGATAATGTCACCTAAACCAGCCAACATTTTGTACATCAAAGGTACTATGCCTTGGCGAGTCGTTTTAATACCTTGTAGTTGTTCGTCTAAGCTATCTAACTCTTGGTTTTGATTGTTCACTAATTTAGCAAGATGGTCGCGATATACCGCTAAGTTGTCGACTTCTTCTTGCAGACGCTCTATTTCTGCTTGCATGCTTAAAGTACGATCTGCGCTATTATCAATTTTATACTGGCTACTAGCCGCCGTATTATTCATTTTTTGAGTCAGAGCTTGTGCATGAGCAATCGCTTGCGCACTATCATTAGCTTGTGCAAACACGAAAGGACTAAACGTAGCACTGCTCAGTGCAGCCACGAGAACCAGAGAGTAAGATTTATTTAAAAGCATAATTAATCAACATTCGAATTAAAATTTAAAAGGAATAAAACCACAAAAAGCAATAACCGACATCTATGGAATCAAGAGTCGATTATTGCTGTTTATGAAGGCTTAGATTATGTTATTAATAACGTAATTGGATTGAAGCCATGTAGTTACGACCTTCACCAATGATAGTTTTCTCTTCACCACCACCCGCTAAGTAATCCGTATCAAACAAGTTTTCGATGTTGAAACGTAATACTAGATCCATGTCTTTATCGTAATTGATTGTGTGCGAGATACCGGTATCAAAACGCGTGTAAGCGTCTTTCTTATAAGTATTATCTACATCACCGAAACGTTCTCCAACATAGATAGCACCTAAGTTTACATCTGTGTTGTTCGCAAACGAGTAACGACTCCAAATACTTGCAGAAAACTCAGGTACATCCGCAGGACGGTTTCCGTCACGCTTAGGCTTTAATTCATCATGAATTTCAGCATCTAGATAAGTCATTGAACCGCTTAATGAGAATGCTTCGGTGACATAACCCATTGCATTAAATTCCGCACCACGGTGAACTTGTTTACCAGCCTGTGTTGTTTCAGAGTCGTAATCAGGATTGCCTTTAATTTTTTGGCTAATTACAATATTTTCTTGAGTAATATCAAAAATTGCACCCGATACAAATAACTGGTTATCCATTAGTTCCCATTTCGAACCAATCTCATATAACCTACCTTTTACAGGATCTAGTTCCATATTTTCATTAACATCCTTTTCAGTACGCGTACTAACAGGAGCTTTAGGCTCGAAACTTTCTGAGTAAGTCACATAAATAGAACCATTTTCTTTTGGATGATAAATCACGCCTACTTTTGGTAATATGTTGTTATACGAGTGGTTCTCGTTTACTTCACGGTCAAAACGTAAACCAGCAAGCACTTGCCATTGATCATTAACCGTTACCATATCTTGCACATAGATACCGTACGAGTCACGCTCAGTTATGCTCTTAGTACCATTACTGTAATGCGTACCATCTGGCTTATCAAAAGATTGGCCAATAGTGCCTTTATACCCTTTTGTACTATCACTTAATTTTGAGTAGTAATAACCTAACCAGTTTGCACCTATTAATGTTTGGTGTTGCATACCTAACGCTTCAAATTCACCAACAAAATCAACAAATGCAGTATTGAATACCCAATGGTCCATACGATCATAAACTTGGTAATCGACTGTACCGGCATCATTCTTAAAGTAACTTTCTGGGTCAGTAAAACTTTCTGTATCATGGCGTCTGAAATCTTGATTGTTATAGCCTAGTTTCATATTCCAGTTGTCAGATAGCTGTGCTGCAATATCAAAACCAACATTTTCAACGTCATTTTCAATCGTAGACCACTGTGCATCCCAGATGTGCTCTTCACCAAGAATTGGTTTGCCAGTGTTAATGTCAATATAAGCACCTGAATCAACACTACCGTTATCGTTAGTACGATCGTAATGCACAGATAAGGTTACTTTGTCATTTAAGTCGTAATCAACAAACAGACCACCCACAAAACGTTCTGTTGATGGTGTACTACCATCGCTATATGAGCGCCATGAATCGTAGCTCTGTTTTGATACAACAGCACGTGCACGTAATGTTTGCGCATCATTTAATGAACCACTTACATCCGCAGTCGTACGAGAATCATTGTTAGAGCCTAAATCTTGGCTAATATTAATTTGGGTTTCGTAAGTTGGCTTTTTAGCAACCATATTCACTAAGCCGCCCGGTGCTGATTTACCGTAAAGTAGACCAGCAGGACCTTTTAGTATTTCAACACGTTCAAGTAGCTCAATCGGCTGACGGTAATGAGACCAATGCTGTTTACCATCACGTAAGAAACCACTGCTACTTTGTAAATCAAAACCACGTAGCTTAAACGATTCACGGTTACGGCTTACACCACCAGCAGAGATACTTGAATCATTTTTAAGTACGTTACCTAACGTGCTTGCTCTTTGCTCATCAATTAGCTGCTCATCAATAACAGTTACTTGTCCCGGTGTTTCAAGCTGTGTTGCTTCAACACGCATTGCAGTGCTATTAGTATCAACTTTATAGCCATAGTCACGACCGACAACTTCCATGTGCTCATCTGTATCTACCGTTTCAGTAGAGTAAGCGCTTGGCGCTGCAAGTACAGCCGCAACTACGACAGCTAATCGAGTTTTACAAAACATATTAAGTTATCTCCGGTTCATTTTTCATTAATTTAAATGTCACGCCTACCACGTAGGTCGACTTAATGAACAGGAGTCTAATTAATAATCATTACTATTTGCATCAAATTTACATTCTTTGCATTCGAATCGGATTTAAACTGAATAAAGGAAGTTAATAGGTTCTTTATTAACTAGGTTTGAATGTAAAAACACCTGATTTCAATATAAAATAAGGCATTTTTATAAAACATGAGTGATTAATAGCTATTATTGGATAGGAAATCGTAATTTTACCGTGACGCCCTTATTTACATTTAGTTCCGCAACGGCTTCACCGCGCATGATTAACATTGCTTCCTTTACAATGGCAAGGCCGAGACCATACCCTCCAGATTGTTTGTTCCTTGCTTTCTCAATGCGCACAAATGGATCAAAAACACGCTCTAACTGCGGTGTAGGTATTCCAATACCATCATCAGCAATAATTACCTCAACATATTGGTCTTGTTCAACAACAGTTAGTACTATGTTGGCCTTGTCGCCTGCATACTTAATCGAATTCTCAAGCACATTTTTAATCGCCCTCAAACAAAGTCGACTGTCCGCAAGTACCATCGCTGTCGTATTATCCAATTCAACTTTTAATGATTGCTGTGGTTTTAAATCCATTTCACTTTGCATGACTTGGACCTGACACAATGACTCAAGCTGTATTAACACCAAATTAACGGATACGTTTTCATGCTCTAAGCGGCTAAATTCCAGTATTTCACTCACTAGATTATTCATTTCAGCAGATTCATTATCAAGTTTATCTAATAAATCACCTACTTCATCAGGGCAACGTTTACGTAATAAATGCAGGATCAAACTATGCCTTGCAAGTGGTGTTCTTAATTCGTGAGAAACGTCGGTAATGAGCTTTTTCTGTTTACCAATTAAATTATTAATATGTTTAGCCATATCATCCAGGTCTTGCGCAAGCTGATTAAACTCCGTCACGCTATTACCCACTTTATGAGATGCACGAATACTAAAATTTCCTTCCGCTAGGGCGCGACTAGCTGCTTGTAACCGATGCAAAGGTTGTTGTAAATGCCGCGCGAGTAGTAACGAAAAGATAGCAAGTAATATACTAGTGATAACAAATTGGATAGCGGCAAAATAATAAGGGAAATTATGTGCGGGATGCTGCTTATCGGAAAACTGAACGATTAACTGATAGCCAGCTCGCAAGGGCAATGAAATAACAGGTTTATTAACTTTGTTCTCTAAAATTGTATCGAGTGGTCTAATATAGCGTAATTTGAACTTAAAGTGTGGGTGCATGACTCGCGTACTCACCTCATCAAGGTTATCGTTAAGTACAAATAGATAACTTGATTGTGCCTCTTCCCACTCTGCTAATTTAGTTCTATCTATATTCCCTTCACTGTCTTTACTATCAAGTAATGCATCAGCTTGTTTAGCAAGATCTAACATTTCAACTTTAACCGTCGCAGGCAGATGCAATAATACACGTACCAACGCCATTTCAGCGATACTCTGTAGACTAAGAATCAAAACAAGGGTAATCGCAAAATAACTAAATAAACGGAATGCCAGCCCTTGGCGATCACCTAAAAAAAATAATTTTTTACATGCATTCAAACATCTGAGCTTCATACTGCTTGATTACCTACATGCTCAAAAAAACTATAACCTTTACCACGTACCGTTTTAATATGTAATTTAGATAGACCAGATTGCACCATCTTGCGGCGGATATTACTAATGTGCATATCCAAATTACGATCAAATGGGCATAAATCTTTCTTTAATACTTGTTTTTGCAATTCACCTTTCGATACCACAATTTCATGGCGTGACACGAGATACTCAAGTAACTCAGCTTCTGTACCAGTCAGTGATAGACGTGATAGTTGTGTGAAGATTGAACTTTCACCACCCAGGTTTTGCCTTTGCTTTTCTAAACCAACACGACGTAACATCACTTGAATACGCGTTAATAATTCAGGTACATTATAAGGTTTTGCTATATATTGATCCGCACCAGCTTGTAAACAATCAAGCATTGCTGTTTCATCCGCTAATGCAGTCAACATTAAAATAGGCGTTGCAAAGCGCTGACAAATACGTTTTGCCACTTGTAAGCCATTAATATTGGGAAGCATGACATCGAGTAATACGAGGTCAACAGGGTGAGTCTGTATGTAATCGAGCGCGGTTTCACCACAGTGCACACTGTGCACCTGATAACCATCTTCAATTAAAACTTCAGTGAGTAATTCACACAGTTGTATATCATCATCCACGATGAGAATTTGCGACACGGTTAAAAACACCTTAATAATAACAATTCGTATTAGTATTTTAATGAAGTAAAGGCTGAAGCACAACACACATTCAACTACGTTTTATTCAAATCAACACCATAAAGACTAGTTTGTTACTATTTATCTATCATTTATCAGGCTATTTCATTAATTTTAAACTAGATTTGAAGTGGGCAACTACAGAAACCTGCTAGTTTGTAACTATACATAAAAATATGGATATGCAATGTTTAGTGTAAAAAAAGACCTATCGTTAAAAATTAACCGTGAACACTCACGCTTTAATTATGGGGGACAATTCCCCATATTATACGTGAATAAATTAGGACTCTTTGATTTTTTTAAAATACCAATTGAAGTACAAAACATATCTCAATCGGGATTACTGGCAAAAGTAAAAACAAAAAGAAAATTCACTGTAGATGAAAACTTAATGATGGGGTTTAATAACTATTTTACTGACGTAATCAAAACAACCATAGTGAGATGGGATCCAGATCAAGATTTACTTGCTATTAAATTCAGCAGGGAAATAAAATTAATAGAACGCATCGCACTAAGGTGTAATTTCGATTAATCCCAATCTTCGGCAACAAACTGGATCATCAATTCATCATTTTGATACATATTTAAAAATGGCCATTGCACTTGAATGGCATTCACAACACCAAGTGCTTGCTGTAATTTTTGCTCAACAGTATTCGCATTTGGATCTGCACAAGCCATTAGTGTTGAACCAACAGGTCCTAGTTTTAATAATGTATTTTGCAATTTTTCATCTTCAAATAAATGCTGAACCTGACCAAACATATTATTACAGCCAGAGAATCCAGACAAACGATCACCAGAAATAGTTATATTAACGGGTTGCTCAAGCATTAATGGATTGGCGTTATTCAAACCAACAAGTTGTTTAAGATTCCACTTTCGGTTTTCTGTTAACATGGTATTAGAGGCATAATGACGTGGTGTTTTATCTACCTCTGATATCAATGTATACGATAAACTTGACGCGTCGGCAGGCGGATTTGCCGCTTCAGACGTCAGTACCGACAACTTATAAAAAAAGCCTGGTACAAATTCAAAGCCAGCAATATCGTTATAAAATAATTGCCACTCAGTGGCCTTACCATCAATCACTTGATTAACCACCAAGCACTGCATAGGTACAATCCCCTGACAGCCAACACGTTCAGGGGCAATCCAGTATGTTTCATGCGTCGTTACTTCACTCCCCTCAACAGCTCCACTATCACTTGAACAACCAATAAGTAATCCGCTTAATATTCCCGTTAATAATAACGATGCTGGTAATTTAAATCTCATATTGATAAACCTTTTTCCGTTTTCCACTAAACTTGATATGTTAATAACCACTAGTTTCAACTCGTTGACCAAGCTCTGAGGATTGTTATGCATCCATTCTCTCACCTGTTCATAAGACTGTGTGTTTTTGCTATTTATACAGTATGGCATCGTATAGCCATAGTAGTTCAGTCATTAACGTCGGGCGTTACTCAACATACATAACAATCAAGAATGGCAACAAGCTCTCAATCAGTATTTCTCTGAATACTAAATACAAAAATGGGGCTGTTATTCAACAGCCCCATTCATAATTTAATGGCAGTAATGATTAATTTTTTAAATTATCTAACAATGCTTCGCAACTCGCCTTCATCATCAACAACTCTTCTTTTGGTAACCCAGCCTGACAAAACATATTGATAGGAATATCTTTTGCTTGATCTTTTAAAGCTAAGCCAACATCTGTTAGGCACAGTATACGAGCACGTTCATCTTCTTTACTTCGATCTCGACGAATAAGTCCTTTCAATTCCAAGCGCTTTAACAAGGGTGTTAACGTACCAGAATCAAGGTGTAATTGTTCACCTAATACCTTCACACTAATTTCATCTTGCTGCCAAAAAACCAACATAGCTAAATATTGCGGGTAAGTAAGGTCGAGTGCTTTCAACATTGGTCTATATGCGCGAACCATCGCATTCGTCGCACTGTATAATGCAAAACAAACCTGATTATCTAAGCGCAACATCGTCTCTTCATTCGTTTCTGACATCAGGGTCACCTCTCTTAACTGCCTTGCGCACAATATACTTAACTTTTTATAAATGTCGATAGATTTTCAAAAATATAGCAAGAATGATTAAGTAAATAACAACTGATGCCGATAATACAAAAGACGATAAATATGATGGCTTAACTATAGCCAAATAGTTGTCTCAAACATAAAGAATAACTAATTTAATTAATAAGAAAAATAAATTATCTCTTATTACAATTTACGGTCTAGTTATTGCTTAAGAGTATTCAGCGGGATCCACTCTTGCCGCTATAAATTATAAACGACTAAAAAAGGCAGATCTAAGCTATGTTTAATTTTTTTAACACTAATAAAGTCCCTCTTGGACAAGTTCTTATCTCAGAAACAGACTTAGCAGCACTGCAAAGTAAATCACAACTTTTAGATCAACTACAAAATAGTGGCGTATTATCTATTGCCCAAGAAATCACTAAAAATGCACATAAAGTCAATCAATCCTCGGCAAATAGACTTAACAATATCGAACAGAATTTCGATTTAATTCAGGGCTTTATGGAACAGTCCAAAGGGATAGAAAACCTTTCAAATGATTCATTTAATTCTGCACAAAGTACCGCAAATATCTCTCAAACAGGTATTCAACAGCTTGAAGAATTAACGGGCAACATTACCAACTCTGCACAATACATAGCTGAATTTACCGTACTGTTAGCTAACCTAGACGAGAACAATAAAAACATTGGTCAATTAGTTGACTCTATTAAAGGCATTGCCGACCAAACCAACCTACTTGCTCTAAATGCGGCAATTGAAGCGGCACGAGCAGGTGAACATGGTCGTGGATTTGCCGTGGTGGCCGATGAAGTACGCGCACTTGCGAATACAGCAAATCAATCAGCAGACCAGATCCAAGGTGAAATGAAAAAAATCATGGATATTTCAGCAGCGATCATTGATAAACAAAAACAAGTAACAAATATTATTGATGACAGTGTTGATATTGCGACAGTGACAATGCAAAGTCTACAAGAACTCGTATCTCAAGCTAATTCAAGCTCGAGCTTAGTAGAACAAACCATTAGTCAAGTACAGCAACAGCTAAGCCATTCAAGCAGTATTAAAACCGGTATGGAAGCATTAATTAGTGATACTCGAGATGCACTTAGCGGCTCATCAAGTAATGTTAATCTAGGTGAAGAACTGGTGACGAAACTGCGTTTTTAATTCATCAATATGAATAATTTTGATTTGCAAGTATTTGCAAGTATTTGCATTGGTGTATCAAGTACCCGAAGGTAAGGTTGCCACCTATGGCGATATCGCAAAGTTAGCGGGAATGCCAAGTCATGCGCGTCAGGTTGGTAAAGTGCTTAGTCGCTTACCAGCCGACAGCAAGCTGCCTTGGTATCGCATTGTGAATAGCCAAGGAAAAATATCACTGCAAGGTAGCCGTGGTGATTATCAAAGACAACAACTTGCCGCTGAAGGTATTCGACTCTCTGCACACGGTACTATTTCACTAAAAATATACAGAATGTAATCAATTAGCCCTGAGTAAAATTTGGCAGTTTTTTATAATCAATTACAGTAATTTCTAATGCATCGACCTGTGCCGCATCGGGTCCCTCTCGCAACCATAAAATAAGCTTATCTCGTTCAGTTTTATCTCCAAAGACCTGTACTTCAACATCACCGTTTTTCAGGTTAATAGCGTGACCAGTTAAGCCGAGTTGCTGCGCTTGTTCCACAGTTGCATAACGAAAGCCGACCATTTGTACTCTACCATGCACTATGATCTGGTTACCTTCTTGTGACATAACCCTATACCTCTAGCAAATTTGGTCAATATTTATTGAGTATATGTCTAGATTCGCCATTTAGACCACGTTAATTTATCCAACAAACTGATATAGCTCACAAAACCTTTGTGGTTACGAATTTTAGATACAAAAAAACCCGCAAATACTGTTTTTAAAACAACAAGTATGCACGGGCTTTATGCCTTAGCCTTTAATAACTAAAGTCGATTAACGTAAATCGTCAACCACGGCTAACATAGCCACTAATGATGCTTCACCAAGCTTAATAGATCGCTCCGGTGACCAACCCATCATAGGGTCAGGTAAGTTATCATTGTCTTTAAATGGCATTTCCATCGTATTAGCTAAACAATCAAACGTTTCAGCAACCCAGTGTGTGGCGACTGTCATGTTCGCTGTACCTGGTTCATCGACGTCATAACCAAATTCAGATTGGAAGTCTGCACTTGCTAATTTAAACACATCAGAGAAACGATCTCGCAATTTTGCTAATCTATCGTTATAGCTTGGTGTACCTTGCGAACCCGCAAGGAATACATAAGGTAGTGCTTCATCACCGTGCACGTCATAGAATAAATCCACGCCAGTTTCATGCATTTTATTAATCACATGGAACACTTCAGGACTTTTTTCTAAACTTGGGTTTAACCATTCTCGGTTAAGATTCACGCCTAATGCATTGGTACGTAGATGACCACGTGCGCTACCGTCTGGATTCATGTTTGGCACAATGTAGAAGTTAGCTTTATCTAATAATGCTTTACCCGTTGGGTTATCACTATCAAGTAAGCTATGCATTAAACCGTCAACTAACCATTCAGCCATCGTTTCGCCTGGATGCTGACGTGCAGTGATCCAAATATTACGTTTGCCTTCAGCGCCATCACCGATCTTAACTAAGGTTAAATCACGCTTATCAATCGTTTCACCAAGGTGCTCTAGGCTTACTAATGGGTGCATTTGCACTGCAGCAAGTAAATCTTGATGGCGCTCGTAGCTGTACGGTGCAAAGTAAGCAATTTGCATTGACTCACAATCCATATCAGCAATAATCGTTAATTTACCATTTTTATAGAAAGTCGGAAGACGGAACCAGTGCTGACGATCGTATGATGCAACAGCTTGATAGTTTTCCCAGCCTTCTAGGTAAGCCGCTTCGCCAGCATTAAGGATATTCAGTGTGTATTGTTCACCGACGACACCTTCAACACGGAAGTTAAACCATTGGAAAAACTCTTCACCTACATCAGGGCGAATTGCAAGTTGTACATCATTTTTGTCATCTAAATTAATGACTTCAATATTACCAGCATCAAAATTAGCGGTGATCCGCATACGACTTCCTTAATTCATTTTTGAAATTAACTTAAGCATAAACGATCCAGTTGTAACTGGGTAGAGAAGATGTTTACTAATAACGCCAAATACCTTATTTAATTTCCAATCAAGAACAAAAACCAGTATAAATCCGTAGATACAGGAATTGATAAGCCATAAACTGCTTAGCCAATACCCGAATAATTTAACGTCTCACTCCCCCTCATATTAAATACCTATTTAGTTATAAATTTACGACTTAGTGAATTTGGCACTAGCACTAAAAGAACGGTCGTGCTAAAAGTACGATATATCCTAAATACATAAAGTGAATCCGATGAGTAAAGGCCGTATTACCCGAGAACATATTCTAAACATAGCCTTCACCATCGCCAGTGAAACAGGATTAGATAGCTTAACAATTGGCGTACTTGCAAAATCCTGTGGCATGTCTAAAAGTGGCTTGTTTTCGCATTTCAATTCCAAAGAAAACCTGCAAGTAGCAGTGATTGAATATGCGGGAGAGTGCTTTAACGAACGCGTGATCATCGCCGTTCGACGCGAGCAACATACCGATATTAGTGCGCGCTTACAGTCATTGTTACACCACTGGTTAGACTGGAATCACTCATTTCAAGGTAGCTGCATGTTTATGGATGCTTGGAAAGAAAGCAATCATAGCCAAGATGTATTACAACGAACATTACGTAAACAACTGCATACTTGGATCAGTTATTTAGAAATTCAGATTAGCAAAGGTCAACAACATGGTCTATTTCGCGAAGACTTAGTACCAAGGCAGGCAGTATTTCAATTTTACGGCCTGTATTTGAGCAGCCATTTGTTTCATTCGATTGAACTTGAAAACAATGAACGAGCGCTATTTTGGCAAGGTGTCAAACAATTGTATAAGCAATGGCAATAACATAAATACGAATAACATAAACTAATTAACACGGGCGTGTTGACGCCTTTAAATACAATGAAAATAGCACGACCGTTCACTTAAAGGGTGTTATTTAAGGAGTTTACGATGAGCAGTAACATTTATTTTAATACTCGAAAAAAATTTACGATGCGTCGCAGCATGATCAATATCGGTTCTCGATTACATCACAGCATTGCACCCGCTCATGCGTTAAAAACAGCGAAAAATTTATTGTTAACCCCTGTACGTAGTACATCCAAACATGAAGATCCAGTTGGATTATTAAGATCCACACACATGACATCTGAAGGCCGACTAAATACTTATCAAATGGGTAACGGTCCAGTTTGGATCCTAAGCCACGGTTGGTCTGGTAGTGCCAGTCAATTTTTTCCGTTGATGGAACATATTGCCGAACAAGGTTTTACTGCACTCGCTTATGATCACCCCGCACATGGTCAAAGTGAAGGTCGCCATGCTCACTTACCTGCATTTGTACAAGCATTCGATGAGCTCGTCGATAATGTCGATGACGTAGTCGGTATCATTGCACATAGCATGGGCTCAGCCTCGGTATTAGAAAGCCGCCACCCTAAGGTACAAGCGTTACCATTCTTATTAATCGCACCGGTACTCAACTACGTTGATAACTTGTATGAGATGGTGGGTAAATCAGGGTATTCGATGAAATTATTTGGCGCTCTAGTTAAAAATATTGAAGATAAATATCAATACAGTTTAGAAACCATCAAGCCTTACGAAAAACTGATATCTCGCCAACATAAAACCGTTATAGTGCATGATAAACGTGATAGATTTGCTAATTTTAACACTTCTGAATCGGCTGCCGGTGAAGCGATTAATATCAACTTAATCCCCACAAAAGGACAAGGTCATGGCCGTGTGATCCAATGTGATTCAACCATGGCAGCATTTGACAGCTTAGTCTAATAAAGCGCCAACATCACACCTCAGTAAGGCCACTTAAGGCATGATATATTTAAATAGGCTTGTTAGTTAAACAAGCCTATTTACCGACTCAATTAATGAGTATAACTTTCATCGTCAATCGCTTTCTTGTTTCTACGCATATCACGACGCGATCTCTGAGCCTCTTTACGGACGGGAATCCCTAATTCATTTTCATCATCAAATCTAAATACTGGTTTCTTTTTAAATTTAAGATCTAATTTAGTCACTTTCTATTCCTTCACACCCTAAAATTTATATTAATCAATGTATCGGTGACTAGCACCTAATATAAATATTACACCGTCATCGTAAAAAATATAAATCAATTTATTCATCCTCAGTAACAATTTTTTTTGTTGTACAAATATTAAAAACTAAACGATTATCGGCAAAAATTGATGAGGTCTATGAAATGAGAAATATCGGTGTATTCTTGGATGAATTACATTTTCCCTTTGGTTTTACTGCTGATGATATGTTCGACACCAAAGAAGTGACAATACTAGAAAATTTTGGATTAACGATGAGTAAGTTACAGGAAGGTAGTTTACTGCCACTCACCGCTGCAGAGCATTATTTCTTGGCCGAGTTAGATGGTGAATTTCCAATAACATCCGAATTTTCACGCTGCTGGCGTAAGTACAACAGCAAAGTCACACGTCTTGATAATAATGCCCGTGTCCGCCAAAAGTTAAAACGAAAAGCTTCTTGTGACGACGAACCGGAATTAATCAAGATAGCAGATGACGATGACGATGACGGATACACAGAGTTAGAATTCGAATTATAAGAATACGGAAAGATTTGACTTTCCTCCTTGGTAATTTCAGCCTCACGAGCTCAACCGTAAACTAGCGTCGATAACAACAGGTTTATGGTCAAGCTCTTAAAAAACGCCTAATTAACTGGATACTTTTAGGTTTTCTAATACTGTACATATAATTGACGATACATAACTCGTTGTTTTATCATTGTGTTCCAAATCAGGGTTCAATGTCACTATATCAAGTATCTTCAATTTTCCACTACGCGCAATAATCGATAGTGCAAACCTAAGTACCTCTATCGTGATCCCCTGTATTTGACTTGCATGCCTACTGTCATTTTCTGTCAGCAACGCTTGATGATAAATAACAGCTAAATCAATGCTTAAGTGGATATGATCAACTTGCTCAATAAAGCACGCTAATACTTCAGCAATTAAGTCATAATGTTGCGCACTCATATGCTTATCAATCAGCCAATCACAACCAAGCTGCTTTGCATATTCAAATGTATCGAGTGAGTTTGTTCTTTTACAAATGCCTAATCCTAAATAATTAAAAATTTTAAATGTTTCTAAACAATACTGATTAACAGCATTAAATCCAGAGTCTAACTTGGGTGACGGCGTTAATCTTAATTCAAAATTTGGATCAAAATTAATGATGCCAATTTTATTATTGCCAGCATCGTACTCACAGCCATACCATTTATTATGTTGATGGTATTGCTGCTGGTATAAGTGTGCTGAGAGTGCTTGGTAGCTCGCAATTGAAATAAAATCGCTACTACCAACCGTAATAGGAAAATGACCAGCCATTAAATACAGCAGCACCTTTAGATATTGCTCTAATTGAATATCCTCAATATCTAAATCATCAAACCCATCTATATCATCAAGCATTCCTGCGTTATAAACCCGAATATTGGTTTTGGTGAATGCTGCATACATGACACTTCTAGCAATACTTTCTAACCCACCAGGTTTTGATAACACATTGATACCATTTTTATCCGAAACAACCACATTACTCGGGAATCGCCCATCAGCCGCAATACCAAGCAAAACAGCACCGGGAGTTGATTGCGGCCGATATGGCCGCAATACTTTAATTGAACAAAACCAAAGATTTAAATTATGACGTAATCGCTGATAAGATGTCACTTCCACCTATCCCCTTTTAGTTGCGAAATAATGCGATTAAACGCTTTGGGTCAAGGTTTAGCAAATGAGTTATTTTTATCGTGAAGATAAATAAAATTACTCTATGTGTAAAATAAAATAACAAAAAAGCGCATCAATATTGATCCGCTTTGGACAATAAAAAACACTTATTATGATATTTTAACTACCGATAGCGACTTTACGGGGTTGCAATGCTTCTGGCACCTGACGTTGTAGATTAATCGTCAGTAATCCTTGCGCCATCTCAGCACCCAATACATGCACATGGTCGGCGAGTGCAAATTTACGGCTAAAATCTGCTTGATTAATACCTTGGTGTAACAATGTCGATGTGGCTTCTACGGGCTGCTTTTTACCGGTAACAACCAACTCATCAGCCGTCACAGTAATATCGATCTCTTCGAGTGAGAAACCAGCTAGCGCCAGTGTGATTTGATAATCTAACTCACCAATGTGAGTAATGTTATAACGTGGATAGTTCGTATCAACCAGTGTTTTAACCGCTTGGTTTTTTGCTTGCCCACTGTTAACTTTTTTGTTTTTATCCATCGATTTTTTAGCCTTGCACGTATCCAACATACGCTGCGATGCTAATTGCTGTTCAACTAATTTTTGCGCCATATTAGCAAAACGATCAAAACCAACAGCATGGCGATATAGGGGGGCGAAATCAAATGTAGTAGTCGTTGTTGTCATCTCTATTTTCCTCAAACAATAGATAGCTATAAGCCTGCTGAGCAGCACTTATATACCCAAGGCCTTCAGGTACTTGGGGGGAACGAGCTTAGTGAGATTATCCCCACTAAGCCGAATATAATTTATAGGGTTAATGGCACTGTTAATCTATAAACAGTGTTTACAATGTTATCCTGCAGATAGGGTTTTAGCCCCGTTAATGGCAATTTTACGTGGTTTCATTGCATCTGGTAGCTGGCGTTCTAAATCGATATACAACAAGCCATTTTTCATGTCTGCCCCGTTGACAAAAACATGATCAGCAAGCTCGAACTTACGTTCAAAGTTACGCTCTGCAATACCGCGGTGTAAGAAAGTTCGTTGTTCGTCTTCTTTCACCACCGATTCTTTCGTCCCTTTTACTAATAATTCATTATTTTGGGTTGAGATATCAATTTCCGCTTCGTCAAAACCTGCAACAGCCATCGTAATTCGGTAGTTGTTATCATCAATTTGTTCGATGTTATACGGAGGAAAGTTATTACCAGATTGGCGATTTGATGCAGCCGTTTCAGCAAGTGCTGCTAAACGTTCAAAACCAATCGCACTGCGGTATAGAGGAGTAAAGTCAAAAGTACGCATAATTATATTCTCCATTGAGCAATATTATCATAGCCACCAAGCCAAATTAGTTTGCGCCTAGTCATGATATATTTTATTCAGATTTATATGTAATAAGTAACAACATACTCCGTTAGGCAGTTGCTGTTTACTTTACGTTAGGCCTCGTAAGCGCCTAATTAATAGATGTGGATGACAGTATTTGTTTTCAAGTGAAAAACTTAAAACAATTAAACGTGAAACGGTAATAGGTTGAAATATAAGAAGTAAAAATTTAATTTATTACTTTAATTTTCCTTTCTAATATTGCCTTGATTAAAATTGCATACTGTTTTCGTATGACGAACTCTCATACACATAAGTGTTGTCCATCAGCGCATACAAATCCTCTTTTTGACGATTATCACGTCGTGTACGTTTATGCGCCTTACGATCTGATAGCATAATATCGTCATCATCAAAATGCTGCGCTGATTTCTTTTTAAACTTCTGGTCTAATTTAGCCATGTTCATTCCTGCTTATTTCTTTCATTAATAATGTAAAAGTAAAATTGTGACGTTTGATTACAAAAAAATTATTATTGTCATTAAACTGTCAACATCTGCCGTTAGTTTAGAGACCAACTAAGTCTGTAATTAAAATTATAAAGATTGAATATGACATTGCTGTGACAACACTAAGATTGTAATGCAGTGATAAATACTGCCAATGATTGTTGTTACACGGTTAATTTAACGAAAGGTAATCGATATGAGAAGCATGGGTATATTTTTAGATGAAGTGCATTTTCCACTTGGTTTTCAACAACAAAATGCGTTTAATTTAGATGAATCAAAACTTTTAGAAAATTACGGTTTAACAATGCTGCGGCTACAAGAAGGTGATCTTTTGCCAGCCACTGCTGACGAACACTTTTTCCTTGCAGAGCTTGATGGTGAATTTGAGTTAACCTCTGACTTTGCGAGATGCTGGCGAAAGTATAATCATAAAATTACTCATCCTCATTCATTACGTAATACGACACATAAACGCAGTTCAAAACAACCCAGTCGTGATTACTTTGTTGATGAAATATCGACAATAGAAGACATTGATAGCACTTATGACGAGTTAGATTTGGATTCATAATCAGCCTTCAAATCGCATATTTAAAAACGCACCTTCATTAAGGTGCGTTTTAGTTTTAAGCATAATGAAGACAGAGTCCGTCGAGTAAGAAAATGTAATTTCTGCGGGTTTTAACAATACAAACAAGCTATATGTGTATAAAATACAGTAATAAACCATAATAAGTTGTGCGATTATATCAATAAGGAATCTCCATGGATTTTATTCAAGTACCACTCACCGTATTTTTAGTTTTCGTCGCACCTCTGTGGCTAATTTTAGCCTATCGTAGTAAACGCCAAAGCAATCAAGGGTTATCAAAGAAAGACAAAGACAAGTTACAGACATTGATTAGCCGTACCGAACAATTACAAGATCGTGTTATCTCGTTAGAACAAATTTTAGATGAAGAATCACCTAAATGGAGAGACCGATGAACGCTAAATCCCTATATCGAGACACCGAAAATGGCAAGCTAGGCGGTGTGTGCGCGGGCTTAGCAGCGTCCTTCGGGGCTGAAGTTTGGCTTGTGCGATTACTGTTCGTATCCTTATTTTTATTCACGGGTTTCTTTCTTGCCATTCTTATTTATATCATTGCCTGTTTACTGCTCGACAAAATGCCGATTGAAAAGCAACAACAACGAAGCATTTATGCCAACCATTCAATGAAAACAAAACCATGGCAACAAGGTCATACTGCAGAAAAATTGCTGGAGAATATTACCGCAGAACTCGATGATATTGATCAAGGTCTACAGAAAATGGAAAATTATATTATTTCTTTTTCATTCAAAATGGATCGTGAATTCAAGCAAAAATAAAGACAACCGAATCAGTTTTATCCCCTACTCGTTGATAAAAAATTAAACGTAATGAATAAAAAAATGGATAAAACAAGCGATTAACAACATTAAAACGCCAAGCTCAGTATATTTATGCTACCTTGGCGTTTTCTGTATCTATTCCTACCTACTTCTTATTAATTTGGAGAAAACAATGTCATTGTCTATCAAACCTGTGGCTATTGCAGTACTCGGAGGTCTGCTTACCATGGCCGGTCCTACTTATGCTGACACCATCAAATTACGTATTCTAGAAACGACGGATATTCACACTAATGTCATGGACTATGACTATTACAAGAACAAGCCGACAAAGAAAACAGGCCTTGTACGTACAGCCACATTAGTAAAAGAAGCCCGCGCTGAAGTAACCAATAGTGTACTGGTTGATAATGGTGATTTATTGCAAGGTAGTCCAATGGGCGACTACATGGCAGCTAAAGGTCTTAAACCCGGCGATATACACCCTGTTTATAAAGCAATGAACCAACTCGATTATGAAGTAGGTAATTTAGGTAATCATGAATTTAACTACGGGTTAGAGTTCTTAAAAGAAGCGACGAATGACGCGAATTTCCCCTATATTAATGCGAACGTTATCGACCTTAAAACCGGTAAAAACATGTTCACCCCCTACATTATCAAAACAAACACGTTTAAAGATACAGATGGCGTAGAACACCAAGTTAAGATTGGTTATATCGGTTTTGTACCACCACAAATCTTAATCTGGGACAAGAAAAACCTAGAAGGTAAAGTTGAAGCGTTAGACATTAAACAAACCGCCGAAAGATTTGTACCACAAATGAAAGCGGAAGGCGCAGACATTATTCTGGCGATCCCGCATTCAGGCGTATCAGCTGACCCATATAAAGTAATGGCTGAAAACTCAGTCTACTATCTAACACAAGTATCGGGTATTGATGCGATTGCATTTGGTCATTCACACGCAGTATTCCCAAGTAAAACCTTTGCTAAAATACCAGGTGTCGATATCAAAAAAGGGACTATCAACGGTATACCTGCTGTTATGCCTGGTCGTTGGGGCGATCACGTAGGTATCATGGATTTGGTGTTAGACAAACAAGGTGATACTTGGAAAGTAACGAGTGCACAAACAGAAGCACGTCCTATCTTTGATAAATTAACGAAAAAATCATTAGTAGCCGCCGATGAAAAAATGGTTGCAGCAGTACAAGCTGATCACAAAGCAACACGTAATTTTGTTAACCAACCTATTGGTAAAGCAAATGACGTGATGTACAGCTTCCTTGCGCTAGTACAAGACGATCCAACAATCCAAATCGTTAACCTTGCACAACAAGATTACGTAAAACGCTTTATTCAAGGTGACCCTGATTTAGAAGGCATCCCTGTACTTTCTGCAGCTGCACCGTTTAAAGCCGGTGGCCGTGGTAACGACCCAACGAACTTTACTGAAGTTGAATCTGGTCAGTTAACATTCCGTAACGCAGCTGATCTTTATCTTTACCCGAATACCCTCGTTGCCATGAAAGTAACAGGTAAAGAAGTGAAAGAATGGTTGGAATGCTCAGCAGGTCAATTCAATCAAATTAATCTAAACAGTACGGCTCCACAAGGGTTAATTAACTGGGAAGGTTTCCGAACTTATAACTATGATGTGATTGACGGTGTGAAATACAGCATCGACTTATCGCAGCCAGCACGTTATAACGGTGAATGTAAGATCATCAACCCTGACTCAAATCGTATTACCGACTTAACGTTCGAAGGAAAGCCCGTTAACTCTCTCCAACCTTTCATCGTAGCAACCAATAACTACCGCGCTTACAGTGGTAAATTCGCGGGTACAGGCGAAGCATTTGTTGCATTTGCATCACCTGATGAAAACCGTACTGTACTTGCAGATTACATTAGCCGCGTTAGTAAAGAACAAGGCCAAGTAACACCAAGTGCAGATAACAACTGGCACTTCACACCATTACAAAGCAACAAGAAGCTAACCATTACTTTTGAAACAGCACCAGGTAACAAAGCTGCACAGTTCATCAAGGACAAAGGCCAATACCCAATGCAATACATTAAAGATGATAAACTTGGTTTTGCCGTATACAGCCTAGATTTACAAAATAAAAAATAACGTTTAATTCAATTTAACTAAACCTAAACGTGTAATACCGCAGCCAGTCTGCGGTATTTTTATAGCTGGCGACAAGGCAAATTTATCGAACCAAAAGCACTATCATTGAGCATGCTATACTTAAACAGTATTAACCAAGACAGGACGTCCCATGAGTACTAACAGCAAGCGTCAGATGAGTAATAATCAAATAAAGAACAATAATAACGAAAACACCACCACAGTACCTTGTTACTATGAACAACAAGGTAGCGGTAGTCCTATTGTATTTATTCACGGCTCATACGCAACAACGTCAACGTGGAAGAAAATAGTCCAACAACTTGCAAACACACACCATTGTATTTCTATTAAATTACCCGGTCATAGTGGTATGCCAGATCCCGATGATTTTTCAGCACCAAACATCAATACAGAACTTCATATTATTGAATCGGTAGTCACAAAATTAACTAATCAGCCAATCCATCTCATCGGGCATTCCTTTGGGGGGGTAGTGGCATTGGCCTTAGCGCTAAAAGGTTCCATAGAAATACAAGAATTAACCCTATTTGAACCTGTATCGACATGGGTACTCGAGTCTGTTGAAGATAGAGGTATGATGGCTCGGGTAAACGAGTTTGTTCAAGATTATCGCCAAGGTATTAGTAACAATGAACCTTATGTATGTGGAAAAGTAATAGACTTTTGGGCTGGTAAAGGTGCATTTAATCTCCTACCCGACTTCATCAAAGATGCTATGGTACCGTTAACAGCGAATAACAATCGCCACTGGACACTGTCTATGAACATCCATCTGAATCGAAAAACACTAAACGCATTAACGATTCCAACAAGGTTAGTCTGTGGGTCTGTATCAAATCCAGTTGCGCAAGCCATCGTTAATCATCTGAGTAATGAATTAGCAAACAGTAAAAAGTACATGATACAAGGCGCTAGCCACTTTTTAGTGACCAGCCACGCCACTCAATGCCTTGATATTATTTCCAAGACTATTCAGCGGTGATATGCTTAACTGTATTTGTTAATTTTATCCCTAAATATCTCTTTTTTAAATGGCTTGGGTAAATAGTCATCCATACCTGAATCAAAACAGCGTTGAATATCGTCTTCTAAAATACTGGCTGTTAACGCAATAATAGGAATACGAGACAACGAATACGTTTCTTCATATTCACGAATACCGATCGTGGCATCAAAGCCATCCATCACTGGCATCATGCAATCCATAAATACGAGGTTAATGTTTTGATGATTTTCAGCATAGATATCTATCGCTTCTTGGCCATTTTGAGCAATCAGTACATCAAGCCCTAACTGATTAATATTAATCGACGCTACTTTTTGGTTAATTAAATTATCTTCAACTAACAAAATAGCACGATTAATTTTAGGAAATTCCAAGTCTTTTTCGGTATTTACAGCAAGATTAAGATCATTAATCATATTCATTAATCTTAAGCCCAATAACGGTTTCGTAATATAAGCATCCACTAATTGCGCATAGTTAAATTGTTCGCTGTGATTACTGCGAGACAGAAAAATAGGTGTTCCACCTACTTTTTGGCGTAATATTTGTAACTCTATTTTAGCCAATTCAACTTCTTGTTGATTATAAATAATAATCGAATTGGGTTTCAGGCTTGCCGAAACACGGTTGATATCAGCACATTCTGTTGATGCAATGCCGAGGTGTTTTAATTCGCGTTGTAAAAGTCCGGTATTTTCAGGATGAACAATGATTGCTTGGTGTGGTGATACAGCCTGTTTAGGCTGTATTTTTTCTATTCCGGCGACAATATTAAAGTGAAAATCACTTCCTTCCGTTTGAGCTGACGTAACCGCAATATTGCCGCCCATGAGATTTATGATCTTAGCACTAATAGACAAGCCTAAACCCGTACCACCAAAGTGACGCGTCGTATCGTTATTTTCTTGCTGGAACGCTTCGAATATTTTTTCATGCTTATCTTTATTAATCCCAATACCCGTGTCTTTCACCGAGAATAACAACTCAATATTTTCCGCATCAATAAGATTAGTTTGTAACGAAAATACGATTTTACCGCTAGCAGTAAACTTAATCGCATTAGAAGCGAGGTTCATTAATACCTGCCTAAGTTTATACTCATCAAGCTTTAATAACTCAGGGAGATCAGGACTAATTTGAATATCAAGTTTAATCTCTTTCTCTTGTGCTTTTGCGGCGATTAAAGAAGCCGTATCAAACAGTACCTCTTTCACATTAGACGTGTGTGGTGAAATAACTAAGTTACCTGATTCAATTTTCGATAAATCGAGTACATCGTTAATCAACATAAGTAATGTTTGTGACGACGAATCAATCGTCATCAGGTAGTCTTTTTGAATGGGTGATAACTGAGAGTCTTTCAAGATCTCAGACATACCAATAATACCGTTTAATGGCGTTCGTATCTCGTGGGACATATTAGCCAAAAATGTACTTTTAGCGCAATTAGCTTTATTCGCATTATCTTTTTCTTGTGTGATAGTCGCAATATTTTGCTTTAACTGAGTTTGCAACGCAGCCAGATGCGCAAAAGAATCACTCATTTCATCATCTATACTATTCTGAATGCGCTTATCGTGATCGCCCGCTGCGATATAGCCTATATTGCGGTTCAAATCATGTAATCGCGCAATAATACTGTGTTTAATCAATCCATAAATACACGCAATGGCGACCAATAAGATCGTAAAGACAATTAACAACCAAATGAACTCTTTAAATAAATGACTATGAAAATCATTAACCGCCTGTTCAGACCTCGTATTAATTTGATCATATTCTTGATTTAAGCGTTGCCTTAAAACTTGAAATTCTTGCCTAATTGCCCATGAAATGATCATTTTTGCTTCAGCATCAGTTTCGTTCATGTAATCTTGTGTTAATTGACGCCATTGAGGCATTAGCGATAAAATATTGTAACTGTCTTGTTTATCACCCAAAGCAATGTATTTTTCATAACGCGTTTTAATTTGATCAAGATTTTTATTAATAACAGTGAAGGCTTCATCATCACCGTCAATAATGAATTGTTGAAAGGCAGAATATGCTTGATAAGTATCACGATCAGCGTTGAGAATAAGCGTACTCGCATGACGGTAAACATTCGCTTGTTGATCTACGGCTGTTTTTCCATAATCAATAAGACGGGAGCCTTCATAAATAGAGAAAAGTAAACAAAATATAAAAATTCCTATCAACAAATTTAATTTAGCGCGTATAGATATAAACATAAAAATCCTTTAAAATTCTATTTCATCACTTTATAGGTATGAAATGTCGTATACCAAGCGACAACGTCATCCCAACACTATAAACCTAGCACTAAAACATAAAAAATAGTGTAACACCCCTCCATGTTATTCACTACGTACTTTCTCGTGACCCAACTTGGTAATAACAAGATCACATTTTGATTAAAATTAACGTACATTGCGCCTCATATAGCTCAGTTTTGTAGCACAACACTGGCTGATATTTTCTTTTCTCGCTGAAATAAGAGACAATTATCATCAACACATAATCCAAGGCTATTACCTATGTCAAACGTCCTATTACTTGCCAATTTGAACTGTGATCGAGTATTACAATTGGATAGGCAATTGATGACAGGAGGCCGCCACTATTATGCTGAGAATGGCCGTCGGTTAGGCGGAGGTGGTGCCAATACTGGATTAGGTTTGGTTTATGCCGGGCATAAAGTAGCCCTAGTCAGCCAAGTCGGTAATGATAAAACCGCAGACTGGTTATTAGCAGAAGCCTGTCTGCAAGGATTAGATTGTAGCTTATTACAACGTAATGAACTCGATACACCCGAATTATTATTAGTCATGACACCCGATGGTGAACGCACGATTATTCGTCCACAACGCCCTATTTTCACGTTAGGCCCAGAACCCAATTTTAAGCATTGGCAAGCGCTGTATATTAACTCTTCAGCAGTCGGTACCGAACATTGGGCACAAGCTGCACTTGAACACACTTTGGTGATAGCCCAATTAGCTAAAGACAACCGTTCACGCCCTTGCCACGTCTTAATCTCCTCTCGTTCAGACCTCCGTAATCATGGTATTGATGTGAATAACAGCGAAGAATTATGGTGCTATGGTCAGTCTATCGCAGGTCAAACCTTACGTTATTTTATTCTAACTGATGGTGAAAAAGGCGCCGTCGCTTATCACCACCAGCAGCATATTTCAATTGCAGCAATCTCAGCTAACGTTGTTGATACAACAGGAGCTGGCGATGCATTTGCATCAGGATTAATCCACGGATTACTCACCGACCATGATATAAAACAAGCCATGATAACCGGATCCGAATGGGCTGCGATTGCAGTCTCAACGGCGAGTTCCATTCCTGGCACTGAACTACAGCTGCATTTAAGTAAATAACCTCCCTCACCTTAACCAGATAACCACACATAACAATGTAAATGATAATTACTATTATTTGCACTTGCGAACTCATTCCCGATTCTGTATTATCCCCCCCCCAACTTGCAAATCGGATAAACTAAAAAAAATGAAAAAAACAGCATTATATATAGCTTTCATAAGCATACTCCTAAGTGCGTGCGATGATTCAAATTCAACAGCCGCACAAAAACCTGTGGAGCCGACTGTACCTTCGAAACCCACAGAACCTACTATTCCTACGGTAACTGCCCATATAAAAACCACCGATATAGCACTTGTATCACCAACAATGCTTCGTTTTACCGCCCCCGGTGTTACCGCTACCAATGCAAGTAAAGTAACAGACATCAAGACTAACTTCGGTGAAGCGAGTGTTGAGCAAACGACAGGGACTATTACTTTCCAACCTTATACTCCTTCTACGACTAATCCTTTAAGCGCTGAAATTATTGCAGCCCAGAACGATTACCAATTTGCAATTAGCTATCAAGTTGAGAATACAATTTATCAACTTGATGGTTTAGCATTACCGCTGTATAACGATAAATCAAATAAGCCAGCGCTACGCTTCAGCAAAGTGAGTAAAGATGGCACACCTTTATCATCAGAAGACCAAGCGCGACCAGCAAATGCTAGTGATTGGAGCTGTGTAACAGATAACAACAGTGACCTCATGTGGCAAGTACCTCAAGCACATGGCACATACGCATTTGATTCAACCTACTACTGGGGTGATCGCACTATCAATCATCGTGATTCCAGCAAAGCAATCTGCACACTTAGTGGTAACTGCAATACCAAAAACTTGGTTGCAGAAGCAAACAAAAAACAACTTTGTGGACGCTCAGACTGGCGTTTAGCAACTCGCACTGAGTGGAAAACGCTATTAGATAAAAAACTTTTCGATAAAGACTCAAAACACTCGCCAATTAACAGCTTCTACTTCCCTTATGTCGACTCTAATTACGGTGAAGCTTATTGGACTGATTCATTTACTATTTATCCAAATGGCCATGATAACAATGCCGCAGATGATGATTGGCAGGGCTCAAATGCCCTTGTTGGTGATGCATATGTGATGTGGATGGACGACGATTTTGATTTTGCCAACATGCCGCCGCGTTCAACAAACGAACCTCACTTTACGATGTTAGTAAACGGTACTGTTATTCCTGATAACAAGGACAATGATGTACCAGCACGAGACACCGTGTTAGCATCAAAAAGTGTAGCTGTTGACGTTGACGAAAATCTTAATTGGCAATCGCGTTTTGTTAAACATGGCGCACTCGGTCAAGCTCTGGTAGAACAAGCCAGTACAAAATGGACTTGTACATCTGACCTTGCATACAGAGACTTGTTACCAAATACACAGATTCTATGGCAACGTATCAGTAAAAATGAGCAACTGAAAAACCACGCTCAGGCTGTAGAATACGCCGAAGAAATCAACAAATCAGCATTGTGTGGACAAACTAACTGGCGTTTACCCACAGAAAATGAATTAAAAAGCCTATTACTGAGCCCCCAACCATTCTTATATCGTGCTAGCTATATTACAAGTGTGCTTGATGACACAGTCATTGGCAAAACTTTCGAAGGTATAAACAGCTATTACTGGACTTCAACAGTCGGCTCATACTTTCCAGACACAGAACACAGTGCAGTTGCATTTCAAGATCAGTATGCTGACAGTAGCGAAGAATCAAATACCCGTGAATACCGAGTACGCCTAATCTCAACAACGAAACTGCAAAAATAATGATCAAAGATACATTTAAAAGTATGCAACGCCTGTCAGTGATCATCACTGGCTGTGCGTTATTGGCTGCATGTGGTGGAGACTCCGGCTCCGGCACTGGTACTGGCACTAGTGCCGATTCCGGTTCTGGAACTAGCACTGGCTCTAACACTGCTAAACCGCTAGTATTGAACCCGAGTATACAGCTAACGCAAGGGCGTACGACAACTCAGCAGTACGTCTTAACGCCCACGCAAGAGCTACGGCTGATTCAGCCAGGCCTGTATGGTAATGCCAGCGTTCAAGGCAATACGTTTACCTATCAGGCAAATGCCGACGCACAGGGTTCCGACCATGTAAAATTGGCCATAATATCAAATGATAAAATTGAGACTATCAACTGGCTGATTAGAGTGAATCAGCCAACACCTCGCTTTGCAACATTAACGCTCGGTGACAGTAGTCAGAAGAAGAAATGGCAGTGCCTAACAGATAATAATATTCATCAAAGTGTCGTTTGGGCCAGTCCACTACAGCCATCAATGCAAACTTATGCTTGGGGTGACTGGCAACCAACCTTGCCTGATTTTCAAGCTCAATGCCAATTCACAGATAGTGATGGCAACAGTCAAGCATGTACAACAGATACGCTTGTTGAATACGCGAATCAACAAAACTGGTGTGGCCGCGATGATTGGCGTTTACCGTCAGACTATGAAATGAAAGGATTAATCAGTGAGCAAGATTACGCATTAGATAATAATCAAGCTGCCATTGACCCTTATTTTTTTTCTGCAACAGGTTTTGAGACTTACTGGTTAGCGAATGATAACCCTCTGTTAAATTCTGATAATATTGCACCAACGTTAGATTTTGCGACAGGTCGCCATACTACCGTTATGCAAAACAAACGTAAGCCTAAATCAGTGATGCTTGTTAGTGGTGTAAAACGTGATGCAACACTACCATCAGAACAAAAGAAGCCACAAGCAGAAAAGGACAGCTTTATACGGTTAGACAATAGCGGTCAACCACTACCAAAAGCACTGCAAGCTGCTGACTATGCTGATGCACCTTGGCGTTGTTTAGATGATACGCGCGGATTAGTACGTGATAACTTCTATTTACGCGATAAGCAGTTCTCTTACGTATATTGGTTAACCCCTGCTCCACAAGACATCACTAACACTAACCAGCAGTTATCAATACAGACGAGTGTACCAAAGGCTGTCTCAGATATTAATCAAGCGACATTTTGTGGCCGTGATGACTGGCGGCTACCCACAGCTGATGAGTTAGCAATGTTACTGCATAAAGGTGAACAAGAGAGTGATTACAGCTTATTATATGAAACATCACTCAACAAACCTGAAGCTGGTGATTATTGGGTTAAAACGGCCTCTGGTTATGGCTTGTTCAGTTTACCAACAACAGTAAACTTACAACCAAAATCAACGACTGACGCAGACATTGGGCGTATTTTATTAATAGCAACAGAGTTTGAAAGCAGAGCGACAGAAGATCCGCGTTCAGTGAACAACCACGCTCAACCTAACTTCAATAGCCTAAGACAAGCCTATGCCAATAATAGTGATTATTGGCCAACACCATTTGTCGATGATATGTCGAGCTATCAAGAACTGGGCACTATGCCTAAACCAAGCTTTCCTAACGAAAACCCTTATAGTGAGCTAAAAGTCGCATTAGGAGAAAAGCTCTTCTTCGACCCCTTCTTATCTCGAGCCGGTGATGTGGCGTGTTCGAGTTGTCATGACCCTAAATTAGGTTGGGGAGATGGACAAGAGGTTTCTATTGGCCATGATCGTCAACGTGGCAAACGTAACGCTCCTACAATTGTAAACAGTGCATTCTTACCTGTATTATTTTGGGATAGTCGTGCAGCAACATTAGAACAGCAAGCACTAATGCCAATTCAAGACCCAGTAGAAATGGCTGAAAATTTACCGCGTTTACTTTCACGACTCAATGCACATACACAATATCCAGCCTTGTTTAAACAAGCATTTCCAGAAGATGCGATGAGTGCTGATATCACAGAGCAACAATTAGGAATGGCACTTGCCACATTCCAGCGAACGATTATTAGTAACAAAAGTCGTTTTGATACATTTGTAGCTCAGGCTGATAGTACAGGCAATACTAGCGCACTTTCTGATAAAGAACTGTGGGGATTAGACATCTTCCGCCGCAATGGCCGTTGTGTTAATTGTCACATGGGGGCTGAATTTACTGATCACAAAATGCAAAATGTCGGACTGACTTATTATCAAGGTTTTTATGAAGATCTGGGATTGTATAATGTTGATAAAAAATCAAGTAGTGTCGGTAAATTTAAAACACCTTCATTACGTGATGTGATGAACAACCACCCATGGTTCCATAACGGTTTACTCGATACGATGGAAGGTATTATCTCAATGTACTCAGCAGGTATGGCAGATAATGCACCCTTTGGTTGGGGTAAGTATGATCCCAATTACCCGGTATTATCAAAGAAAATTAGGCCATTAAATCTAACGGTTACAGAAGCTGAAGCATTACAAGCCTTTTTAACCACAATCACGGCTCCAACGCCTCAAAAGCCAGCAACTAGATTTGAGTTAGGACTCCATTAACATCACTATATTATCGGCTTAAATGATTAGTAGGTGTTTATTAT